>JALEKC010000092.1 GCA_022769325.1 Eubacterium sp.
ATGAAATTCCATAAATATTTGTACCCTTTTGATATTCCTTCCATTGACATCGATCCACATTTCCCCAGTTTACTTTCTTTAATAATAATTGAAAGTTTTCCTTTGCTCTTTTATTTTCAATACTCACCAAATATTTTTCTCTGTCTTTTACACTAAAATCTTCCAAAACAGTTCCACAATACCCATTTAAATCCGGCTCTGTACTAAAATAGCCTGCATCATGATAGTATAAAAATGTATTTCCTATTTTTGTTTTTTTATCCGATTGATTTCCTATTTTATTCCATTTATCTCCAAACTTTTCTTCCTCAATATAATATTGCGCCCAGAACCCTTTCAAATAATTTGGTTCCGTTTCAAGCGTTTTTTCTATTTTCCCCAAAAACAAATAACCATCTTTACAGGCGATACAGGAGGCCTTTTGCACTTTTATCCTCTTTTTCACATTTGCATTATAATCAAACTGCATAATGATGGCATCTCTGAATGTTTCTGTCGTCGTGTCATCCCATTCCAACATATAAAAATGCTCTTTTCCTAACACCATCTGGTCTGGCCATATTTCTTTTTCCTGTGGGTCAAAAGATACAACCTGCCCACCATTTCGGTCTTTAATTATTACTCTATTTCTCTCCTGATATGAAATATATTCATCATTTTCAGCTAACACATAATGTAAATCACCATAGCACAGCTGCATGTTATTTGCACTTGATAAGTTAGAAAAAATCGTCACTACACCAAACACAATCAGGGAAACAATAAAAGTTCCCAATATCGTCCCGCCTAATATCATAATTTTTTTCAAAATTTTACTCACCTTTCACCAGCTCCCCTCTTTCAATACTCGATATATATTCAATTCTTTACTATTGGCAGATATTTCTTTATATTCATTATTTTTCGAATCATAACAATATATCTGTTCCCCTTCAAAATACCATTTGGATTGAAAGCAATCAACCAATTCTATGTTTTTTATATAATACAACGATTCAGCACTTAGAAATGTTGCAGTTTATTGGACCTTTTTGTACGTCATACCAAACATAAACGAATCCCTAACCACACACAGATTATTATCAATCACTATTAAGAATTCCCCTACATCTTCCGATATCTTTTCAAATTTTTCTTTTACTAAATCCAATCGATATATTCCATCGTCAATTGATTCTGCACGTGTGAGTGAATTATTCATATCTCCATCATTATAACTACATCTCATGTAGTAGATTTCTCCTTTCCAACGAACAACATCATTCCTTATTGCATACTCATTTGTTTCTTTTGAAAAAAAAGGAACTTTTTGTATGTACTTTGTTTTTAAATCAAACAAATACATATCAAAACCATCCGCATCATCACATTCTGTACAAAATACAATTTTATTTTTCACAACGCATGCTCTTTCAAAATTAACATCCACACCTTTTTTCTTCATATCAATTGCTTCAATTTCCTTCCATGAATGATCATATTTAAGCAACATTTTTTTAGCAGTATAAATATAAAGAAATTGATTATCACAAAATATAATCTGTGCCTTACATTTGCAAATGAGTAATAATAACGTAATGTTTTCTTATCTAACCCTTTGTTGGTATATGTTAGATAGTCCCATTTGTTATGAGAATTTTTTATTAACACTGCTGCATGCCCAAATCCATTTGCACTTTTAGTCGAATTAAGCCAAATTGCATCATGTCCACTCGGGTCCACCATATTCACCCCATCATTCGCACAATAGGTATACAAATGCAGACTCAGCGGCTCATCACTTTCCCCGGTATAGGTATCTCTTGTGATAAATCTTCCTACACTTGGTTCATAGTATCTTGCCCGCAGATAGACTTCCTCCGTCTCTTTATCGTATTATTCCCCACAATAACGGTACGGGTTCTCATCCTTTTTCTCCGGTTTTACTTCGTTTTCAAAGGAATCATACTCATTTTACTTTTTTTCTTCCATGCTTACTTTTACCAATTCTTTTTTTCATAACTATCATTCTCCTTTTTTCTGAAACACGTAGCCAATGCACATATTTCTTTTTTTGCCTTCTACTATACATATTTCAACAAAATATTCAATAGAATTGACAATTTTGGCAGAATGAGGGGCCACTTTTGCAAAAAAGCAAAAAAAATCTGATAGACCACTCTAAGCAGTACTATCAGATTCCTGTTATATTTCTTCATCAGTAGAGATTAGCAACACCGTTTCAAATATTTTATCCTCTGCCGTACACATCAAACATCCACCATAGTTTTCTGCAATCCGCCTCACAGAATGAAGTCCGATTCCATGCATGCCATCATCTTTTTTTGTAGTAGCAAAGTCCCCATCCTGCGTATGTTTAATATTTTCAAATGAGTTTGTGATTTTTATG
>JALEKC010000109.1 GCA_022769325.1 Eubacterium sp.
TGCCTCCAACGTCTCATCCGGGATATAGGAAGAGACGATATAATCCAAAACCCGTTCCGAATAAATTGCCTCTTTACAAGTCACCGATTTACCCTCCGGCTTTTTACTACATATGTATGCTGCCAGGGTCAAAAGGTCAAATATATTTATGGGTAGAAGAAATGTGGACAAACATAGGAAAGATTCCTAAACTACAGGGAATCATACCAATTCCTCCTTTTCCTCCTTTGGAGCGAAGCAGACTTACCGCATAAATTTCCTTATTTCTCAAAAATGTCCACTATAAAAACGGCGTCCTTTTCCAGGGAACACCGTTTTTCTTAAAACAAATATCCAATTGCATGGATGACAAAGGCAACCACCCAGGCGATGGTACATTGAGCCACCACCGTCAAAAAGGCCGCCTTGGTACCACCCATTTCCCGCTTTACGGTGGCGATGGCTGCCACACATGGGGTATATAATAGGGTAAATACCAAAAATATAAATGCCGTAAATGGCGTAAACAACGTATGAATCTGGGATACATCTCCTCCCAGAAGCACCGTCAGCGTCGATACCACACTTTCTTTTGCCGTAAATCCGGTAATCAAAGCTGTGGAAACCCGCCAGTCACCAAATCCCAAAGGTTTGAAAATAGGTGCTATGACACTTCCCAACATCGCCAGCAAACTTTCGTCTGCGGAAGATGCCACATTGAAGCGAATGTCAAAGGTCTGCAAAAACCATATAATAATCGAAGCCAGGAAAATAATGGTAAATGCTTTCTGGATAAAATCTTTCGCCTTTTCCCAGATTAACTGAACCACACTTTTTGCCGATGGAAGCCGATAATTGGGAAGTTCCATCACAAAAGGAACCGGTTCGCCTTTATATTTGGTTTTTTTCAAAATCAATGCATAGCAAATGCCACAGGCCATCCCCAGCAAATACAGTCCTACCATAACTAAAACCTGATATTTTCGCGGAAAAAAGGCACTTATCATCAAAGTGTAAATGGGAAGTTTCGCACTACAACTCATAAAAGGAGTAAGCAAAATCGTCATTTTGCGGTCCCGCTCACTCGAGAGAGTACGGGTCGCCATAATCGCCGGCACCGAGCATCCAAAACCAATGAGCATCGGCACAAAACTCCGTCCGGACAAACCGATTTTTCGAAGCAATTTATCCATGACAAAAGCCACTCTTGCCATATAGCCGGTATCTTCCAAGATGGATAAAAAGAAAAACAACGTAACAATCGTAGGGAGGAAACTAAGGACGCTTCCAACCCCCTGACAAACTCCGGATACTACCAAATCGTGCACCACCGGATTGATCCCGGCCGCAGTCAGTCCTTTGTCAATCAGGGCAATGACGGCATCCACCGCCATCCCCATCCCATCGGACAACCAGGCTCCCACAAAATTAAATGTCATGGCAAATACGATTGCCATAATAGCAATAAAGCAAGGAATTGCCGTATATTTCCCTGTCAAAATACGATCCATCATCATACTGCGATGATGCTCTTTACTCTCGTGGGGGCGCACCAATGTTTTTTTGCACAAATTTTCAATAAAGGTAAAGCGCATATTGGCGATAGCTGCTTCTCTATCAAGACCGGTTTCTTTTTCCATGACGGCAATAATTTGCTGAAATGCCTCTTTTTTCTCTTGGGAAAGACACATTTCCTTCTCAATCAAATAATCATTTTCAATCATTTTGGTGGCGGCAAAACGCACCGGCAGCCCGGCAGCCTTCGCCTCCGGCTCCAGCATATGTACAGCGGCATGTATGCATCGATGTACCGCTCCGATGGGATCCTTATCCTGTTTGCTATCGGGACAAAAATCAACTCGCCCCGGCGGCTCCTGATATTCTGCCACATGCATGGCATGGCTGATAAGTTCATCAATTCCCTCATTTTTTGCCGCAGATATGGGAACCACCGGAATCCCCAAAATCTCTTCCAACTCGTTGACACGGGCAGAACCTCCGTTGGCTCGCACCTCATCCATCATATTGAGGGCAAGAACCATAGGAATCCCCAGTTCCATCAATTGCATGGTCAGGCAAAGATTTCGCTCCAGATTGGAGGCATCCACGATATTAATGATGCCAGTGGGTTTGGAATCCAGCAAAAAATCCCTTGTAACAATCTCTTCGTTGGAATAAGGCGAGAGAGAGTAAATCCCCGGTAAATCTATCACCGTGGCTTCCGGATGATTTCGTATGGTTCCATCTTTCCGGTCCACAGTAACCCCCGGGAAATTTCCCACATGTTGATTGGCTCCTGTCAATTGATTGAACAATGTAGTCTTGCCACAGTTTTGATTTCCTGCCAAAGCAAAACGAATGGGCGTACCTTTGGGCAATCGTCTTGCCTCATCTGCTTCCCGCTCCTTTTTTGCCTTTCCAAGTTCTCCCACACCGGGATGTGGAACCGAAGAATGTTTTGAATGTCTTGCTTCCCGGGCACAGGCTTCTTTGGCATGAATTTCATCAATTTCTATTTTTTGTGCCTCTTCCAGACGAAGTGTCAGTTCATATCCTCGCACTTCTATCTGAACCGGGTCACCCATGGGTGCAATCTTTTGAAGTGTAATTTCCGTACCGGGAGTAAGCCCCATATCCAGCAAATGGTGACGAAGTGCACCCTCTCCGTCAACCGCTTGTATATAGGCACATTGTCCCGGCTGTAATTCATTCATTCTCATAGAATCATCTTCTCTTTACATTACTTCTACAATACTTCTTTAATCGCTGCCATCAGTTCTTCATAGGTTTCATAAGCCGGAAGCTGCGGATATTCTGCTTTAATCGCCTCCGTACTCTTAAATAAAAATCCGGCTTTACTTGCCAGAATCATACCGATATCATTGTGGCTGTCACCACTGGCGATGGTATCATATCCAATAGACTGCAATGCCTTTACTGTAGTCAATTTGGACTGCTCGCAACGCATTTTGAATCCGGTAATTTCTCCATCCTCTGCCACCACCAATTCATTGCAGAAAATAGTAGGATATCCAAGTTTTTTCATAAGTGGTCCGGCAAATTGGGAAAATGTATCACTGATGATAATAACCTGTGTCATACTACGAAGTTCATCCAAAAATTCTTTTGCTCCCGGGATTGGGTCAATCTTGGCAATGGTCTCCTGAATTTCTTTCAGGCCCAGTCCATGCTCCTTGAGAATTCCAAGTCGAAAATTCATCAATTTATCATAATCAGGTTCATCTCTCGTCGTCTTTTTCAATTCCGGAATTCCTGTCGCTTCGCTAAATGCAATCCAAATCTCCGGCACCAGTACTCCCTCTAAATCCAAACATACAATTTCCATCTTTTCGATACCTCCATCATTTCTCGTTTTGTCAAATTTCTTATAACGTCAAAAATCATTGGGCCAACGCTGTGACCCAATGATTATTATAAAATATCTGTACT
>JALEKC010000116.1 GCA_022769325.1 Eubacterium sp.
TTTTTGCGAGAAGCAAAGTTTTTATGTCGATTTCATAGCCTGGAAAGCGTCATCTCTATTTTGAATTTATTCTATGCCAATCAGACTGCCTACATTGTGATGGAATATATCCAGGGAGAAACTTTGCAGGAGTATGTAGACAGGAAAGGGGCAATTCCGGCGGAGGAAACACTTGCCTTGATGAGGCCGTTTCTTCTTACTTTGTCGGAAATTCACAAAACCGGATTAATTCACCGTGATATCAGCCCGGATAATCTTCTCTATGATAAAAAGAGAAAAAAAATATGGCTCATAGACTTTGGTTGTGCACAAATACAAAACGAAACGCTTTCCGGAGAGATGGTCGTATCCTTTAAGCCTGGATATTCCCCACCGGAGCAGTATCGTGAAAATGGAAAGCAGGGCCCGCGTACGGATCTCTATGCGGTAGGTGCGGTGATGTATTTTATGCTCACAGGCAGAGAACCGGTGGATGCTGTAGAACGTATGATTGGGAAAAAGTTAAAATCTCTGGAAGAGTATGGAGATCTTTTCATTTCTCAAAATCAGAAAAAGGGCATTATGAAAGCGATGTCCATAAAACCGGAAAATCGGTTTGAAAATGTGGAGCAATTTATGGCAGAATTGAATGAAATGACAATTTCGAAAAAGGATAGTTGGAAAAAATATCTGCCGGCAATATTGGTTATGGTAGCGGTTACGATTTTCGTCTTATTGTGGTATGTAAGAAAAAGGCGGAAATGAGGAGGAAATCATGTATGGGAAGCACCTTTGAGAAAAATTTACTGGAATGTATGTCGGAGAAGTTTCTCCGCTTTGATAGATTTATCCAGAAAAAAATGCAGGCAAAAGGAAATACAGAAGAAGAGCGGGCAAGGGCAGCCTTTTTGGAATTTCGCAAACGTACACATCGTGCGGAAATTGCATCCCTTCCTACCATGCGTCGCTGGTTTGGAATCGGTTCTTATCACCGGCCCAGTCGGGAGCAGGTCATTCATATGTGTTTTGCCCTGGAGCTCCAAGAGGAAGAAGCTCAGGAATATTTGACCGTGGGATTGTCAGAACCGGGATTTCAGGTAAATGATTATCAGGAAAGTATTTTTTTGTACGGGATTGTAAATTCTTATTCCTATGAAGAATCTCTTGCAATGATGGAACAGTTTGAGGAAAGTCTGGACAAAGAAATCTCCTTTTCAAGAAATAAATCCACTCGGTATCTGCGTAAAGATTTTGACAGTCATAAGCATTTGAACCAGGAAAATTTTTTGCTATGGATGTCCGATCATGTGGATTGGTTCAAGGGGTATAGTCAGACCACGTTGAACTATCTGATTGAATATCGAAAAGTGATATTGCAGTCTGTCCGCATGGAGCAGGAAGAACGATTACGACATCTTTTGGAAGAAATTGGTTTCTTTTCTTGGCTGTCAAAGCATCCAAAACATTCGGAAAGTCGAGAATCCATTCGCTATTTTTTGCGTCGGAAAAATGCCACTATGCAAAATGTGTCCAAGCATATAGCAGAAAGCGTTCTGGAGCTAGCCCAGGTGGTTTATCAGGAAAAGGATACCAATATTTCCATTATCCGGGAAATCTTTGAAGTGGCAAAGAAAAGAGGGGGAGATTTCAAAAGAAATTATGGAGAAACCGGGCAAATTCGAAGAATTACCAACAAATATCTCTCGGATCTTTTTTCCATTCCGCTTCAGCGGGAACGGGCCATTTGGATTTCCGGTGCTATCCGGAAACTGCGGAGATTACCAGAGAAGGCACCCTGTCCGGATTGGATTTGGGAAAAAGCAAATTATTATTATCATTTTCCCCAGCCATTTGTCTCAGTGAGGCAGGCGCTTGTTCAGCTGGAACATGAGAAAAAAGAGCAAAAACGTCGTTGTATCGTGATTCAGAGAAGTGATATTTTGCCCTTGATTTTGCATGTGGCACAATTGTATTATCGTCGGGATTCCGAAGAAAAAAGGTATGACGTGGAGACGGCGAAAAACTATTTTGTGGATTTTGCCAATACCACATTAAACGCTTGCAACATGGCACCCTTGAGTGAAAAGTATGAATTGGATATGGCCTTGCTTACCTGCTTTCAGCCGGAGGAAATGTATACCTATCCCGATGTGTTGGAGGTGCTGGGAAGGGAGGAATGAGGATGGAAGTTATACCATGTATTATGATGTTTC
>JALEKC010000157.1 GCA_022769325.1 Eubacterium sp.
ATTTGCCATATATTTTTTATCTACAATGTAGTGCAGATTACACCGGTTCAATATCCTTTGCAAATTTTTCAGCAAGATCTACTGCTATTTCATATGTACGTGTATAAAGATCAATGGTTTCAATTCTACAAACTTGAATTGGTAAATATCATTTTACATTTTTATATGAAATCACAATATGACTTGGTGCAAATAATGCTGATGCACTAATCAATAGCACTGACCTACTCATAGTTCCACTAAACAGGAATAAAATAGAAGGAATAATAGAGAGGATTGTTCCATTTATTCTCAAAACCATCTTTGCACTTAATTGCAAATACAATATTGGGTATCATAATAACTACAATATAAATGAGCCCAAAAGTATTAAACCATTCCATATTATCCTTCTCCACAAATTTTTCTATTTCTCCCCCTCTATTACCGTTTTAACAAGTTGCCAGGCAATACTTCCTTCCCTTAACAAAGGTAACGCATCCTCACATCTCACCCATTCTACAGAATCGACCTCACCGGATAATTTAAATTCTTTCTTCCTTACAGTTGCCTTATATCCCAGCATTAACATTTCTTTTTTTTCATAAGGATAGCTGCCAATAAATTCCAAACTTTCCACATCTTGATCAATTTCTTCTTTCACTTCCCGAATTACGGTGTCCTCAGCAGCTTCTCCCATTTTCATAATTCCAGCAACACAAACATGTTTTGTTGTGGAAACATAGTTTTGTCTTAACAAAGCCACTTCTCCATATTCATTTACAACAGCAGCAATAATACTGGTTGTAAACATATCCCATAATGGGATACTACAATTATCGCAATATGGAATCATTCCCTCATCACCAATTTCTTTATCGATAAGTTTTGTCCCACAGTGTGGACAATATGTAAAATGCATCTGTTTTCCTCCTATAAACTTGTCTGGATATCCACCACCACATATTCCGACTTACATCCGGTTTTAAATTGAATTACCCAATCTGAAATACCCGATGTAACGATAAAATTCGTCTGTTCTCTTGTTCTAAGGCCATATGTCATATCATTTTCTCCCGACCATTCTCCCACATAATTTATGGGGAAAAATTGTCCGCCATGTGTATGTCCGGAGAGAACTAAATCCACTTTTGCAGCCTTCTGATTTTCATAATCGTGTGGCTGATGATCTAATACAATACTGTATTTGGAAGGATCCAGATTTTTTGTCAACTCTTCCATGCTTTTTCTTTGACCGCCCTTTTGTTCTTCCGAACGATCTTTTCGCCCAATTAGATAAAATCGATTATCGATTAACTCCACTTCATCTTCCATCACGTGTACACCATTTTTTTCCAATTCAGCCACTAAATCCTCGCCATCGTAACCACGATATTCCTTTCCATAATATCCCTTATCATGATTACCAAACACATAATAAACTCCATATTTCGGTTTGAGTTTCCCCAGGGCACGACATGCATCTACCATATCTTGTTTTGATGTGTCATCATCCACATAATCTCCAGTAATAACCACAATATCCGGATTTGTTTTCTGCATTTGCTCTACATATTTTTCCAGATCTTTTCCGTGAAATGTAGAACCAATATGAGAATCTGCAAACTGAACCACTCGAAAACTCCCCACATTTTTCTGTGTCTCAAGGACATATGGAACTTCCCAGACATGGTGTGCCAGAATCCAACCATAGGACAGTAATCCCAGGGTTACAAGAATAGCAAAAAAGCCGACAACACTGTGTCTGCTTTTTCCCAAAGACGTCTTTCTTACTTTTTGTATCAGCCATAAGATACCATCGCCTAAAAGCCAGATGATGACAAGATGAATCATACATATGCAGGCATTTATTGTTCCCAGCCATAATAGAAGAATACCAAGAACAACTGCCACTGGAAGGATACTTTCTATTCTACGAAGCCATTTATTTCCTTTGGAACATTTTTCCAAAATCGGGAAATCATAGATTCGTTTTGTCACGTAAAGTATAGAACCAATTGCCACAAGTTCCATGGCAAGCATAATAAAAATCCACATCTTTTGTCATCACCTCTGCTTAAAAACATTAGGCACGAACTCGTTTTACAAGCTCCGCTGCATCTTTCGTCATTTTTTCGATTTCATCAAATTTACCGGCACTTACCAAATCTCCTTTTACCATCCAGCTTCCGCCACAAGCCAGAATCCGATCGTATTTAAGATATTCTTCCACATTTTCAAGATTGATTCCACCGGTTGGCATAAATTTAAGAGTGGTATAAGGTGCTGCCACTGCTTTAATCATCTTAAGACCTCCTGCCGGTTCTGCAGGGAAGAACTTAACCACATCCAGACCCATCTCCAAGGCTTGTTCCATTTCACTAGGTGTCTGGGTTCCCGGTGTAACCGGAATATTTTTATCAAGGCAGTACTGAACCACTTTAGGATTCAATCCCGGACTTACGATAAATTTGGCTCCTGCGGCAACCGCACGATCTACCTGTTCTGTGGTCAAAACTGTTCCGGCTCCTACTAACATCTCCGGATATTTTTCAGACATAATACGGATGGACTCCTCTGCTGCAGCAGTACGGAATGTCACTTCAGCACATGGAAGACCTCCATTGCACAATGCCTTTGCCAAAGGCTCTGCATCCTTTGCATCATTCAATACAACGACTGGCACAATACCAATCTTTTCAATTTTTTCTAATACTGCGTTCATATGTATTCTTCCTTTCTTCCGGTTGATTCCGGCTATACAAATTCTAGATTTATCCACATTAATAACATGTGATTCCATTCTTATTATACCGTGTTCCAAAGGATTGTCAACCATTTAAGCAAACAATTTACATCGTATTTTGTATATTTTTTCTCTTTAAGGAAATGCTAATAAAAAAGCAAAAAAGGAGCAAAAATATTATGCAATTAACAGAAAAAGAACAAAGTGTAATCAAAGACCTCCAAACCCAGGAAAAAACCTGTGTGGAAAAGTACCAGTTTTATGAATCTTCTGCCAATGACCCGGAATTAAAAAAATTGTTTCACCAAATTGGGCAAGAAGAACAAGAACATTTTGACTCCCTTACCGATGTCCTCAAAGGAAATGTTCCAAATGTAGAAGCTGTACAAACCGGTTCTCCCGGGTACACGCCAAACGCAACCTATGATAAAGGATGCAATTCCGAAGAAAAAAAACATGACCAATTTTTATGTACGGATTCGATTGCAACAGAAAAACTGGTTTCCACTACCTACAACAGCGATTTATTTCAATTTGCTGCCACCAACATTCGAAAATTATTAAATCACATACAGACCGAAGAACAAAATCATGCAGAAATGATTTACAAATACAAAACCGCCAACAACATGGTGTAAAAAATCAGGCAACATGACCTGCATGTCATGTTGCCGTTTTTTTATAAAACCTCTTCTTTTAATGTATCTATAATGGAATCTCCACGCAATTTATAGATGGAATAATACATGGAAAAACCAATGATCAAAAATACTACAACAATCACTGCCAGATACATTTTCCACGGAATAGAAAATGGAACAATGGCCGCATTCAAACGTTCATTCATGAAATAACACAATACAATGCTCACCGGAATTGACACAATCAATGCACGTTCGCCATAAAAGAAACTTTCCAGGCAAATCATTTTTCGAAAACCTTTGGGGGTAATTCCCACCGATTTTAACATAGCAAATTCTTTTCTGCGAAGCATAATTCCGGTTGAAATTGTATTGATAATATTGGCAATGGTAATCAAGGTAATCAATACGATAAATCCATAGATAAATACCTGCATAATAAAAATAACCGTATTCATAGTTTGATACATCGCTATATAATCATGGACGCTTCCCTGAGTAAAGTTGCCCTCTTCCAATACTTTTTCAATCTCCTCCGAAACTTTTTCATGCTGGTCTGTAATAACCCCCAGTACAGAACTTTCCATATGATACATCTGCTCATAGGCACTTTCCGGCATAAAGGCCGAGACACATCCAACAGGATTCAAACGACAGGAAAGTAGATTAGGATTATAGGATGCGAAATCCATAACTTCAAATTCTTCCTGACCTTTTTCTCCTTCTGAGATGAATTTCTGGTGTCTCATATTTTCGGTAAATACTTTTTTTCCGCCTTTCGTATGAGAAACATTATTCATAAGAATTACTTTCCCTTTTCCGTCATAATATGGCTTAGAATCAATGCTATTTTGGTTGCATAATTCACGAAAAGCATCATCCTCCAATAAATTGATATATACCCAGATTCCGTTTTTGAATACATCTGCATAGTCTGGAAAAATATTCTCTTTTACAAACAATTGTTTTGCCCCATTCTCCCCGCTTTCTACATCATAATATACACAAACATTCGTAACTCCAATTACATCCTTGACATCTTCGATTTTCTCAATTGCTTCTTTCGCTTTGTCTCTTTCTTTTTTCGATACATATACCGTGATTTGATGTGGCTGGCTATCCTGCATTCCATTGGCCTCAATCATGGATTGACAAAAGAAATTAACACATAAAAACAGTATCACAGAAAAACCAATGGACCGGGTAATAATTTTGGCTTTTCGACTATTTCTCTTTAAATTCTTATGAGCCAGTTCCCCTTCATATCCAAAAATATAACGGATATATACCGGAGTCCGCAATCTCTTTTTCCGAATTCGAATTTCCTTGGTCTGACGAATTGCCTCCATAGGCGAAATCCGGGAAGCTTTTCTTGCCGGAATCCATGCAGAAATAAATACTGTCAGGACACTAATCAGGATTACTGCAATGATAACCCATATAGGAATCACGGTGTTCATAGAAAATGTATCTTCTCCGATTCCTTCTATCATTCCCGTGGAAATAATTTTTCCTCCAATTATCTGCAGCGTAATGTGAATGCCAAGAATCCCTACCAAAATCCCCAATACCAATCCGGCTAAGGTCTGTAATAAAACCTCAAAATAAACAGAATTTCTTTTTTGCTTTTTGGTTGCTCCCACGCTGGCAAGCATACCAAGATAGCGTACTCTCTCTGACAAAGACATGGCAAATGCGTTGTATATCAGTAAAATCGACGCCACCATTACAATTGCCAAGGCAATCCCCACTACCGGCAACATGGATTTAAACATTTCACTATTCTTATCAAAAGCAAACTTTGTTTCCAAAAACATAGTGTTGATATCATATTCACTTATTCTATATTTTTTCAATATTGCTTTCATCTCTTTGAGTGAATTATAATCCAGCTTTTTCAGCGTAATTGCCCCATCAAATAGCCCAGACTTTTCTTGCTGGCTCATCCCACGAATCATAGTGGTATTTTGTGTGGGAATATTTTGATGCAAAATGGCAGTTACTTTTACGACTCGTTTGTTGGTTTCTTCAAATTGTTCTTCCGAATTATAGTTTCCATAATAGGGCTGTTTTTCACCCTCCTTCATCAGAAAACGGTTACCAAAAGAAAGTTCCATCGTATCCCCTGGTTTTAGGGACAATTGGTTTTTTTCAATTATTTTTTCTTCCAATGCCACCTCATTTTCATTCACAGGCAAGGTTCCTTCATATGGACAGGTCACTAATTGACGAAATCCTGTTTCATCTGCCGCCATAATATTTCCGCCGCCATTGCGAAAATTTTGGGCTCCAGGAACTTGAAATCCATTTTCATCCGGCAGCATATAAGCTCCTGCCATAGTCACCCGCTCATCTTTTTGCAACTGTTGCTGCTGCTCTCGTGAAATCTGTGACACTCTTGCCTGACAATTACCATCCGAATAAAGACACAATTGACCTTCCATGTCAAAAAAAGATGCCAAACTGACAAAAATAGCCGTTATCAAGGCCACCGAAGCGGCGATACCGATGGTCGTTACGATGGTACGGCCTTTATTCATTTTCATATGACGGAGTGTCAATTTATTCATAATATTCATGACATACTCCCCCCATTCTTACAGTCCTTTACAATTTTTCCATCTTCTATTTCAATGACACGATCCGCCGACAAAGCGATTTTTTCATCATGTGTAATAATAATGACAGTTTGATTGAATTCCTGATTAAAGGAACGAAGCAATGAAATAATCTCTGCGCTATTCTGGCTATCCAGATTGCCCGTGGGTTCATCTGCCAGCAAAAGAGCCGGATTATTCATCAATGCGCGTCCAATGGAAACCCGTTGCTGCTGACCACCCGACAATTGGTTTGGCAGATGTCGGAGACGTTTCTCAAGTCCCAACCGCTCCACCAAATCCTTCAACTGTCTTTGATCCGGCTTATTCCCATCTAAAAGAAGGGGCAAGGTCAAATTTTCCTCTACTGTCAAAATCGGAATCAAATTATAGAACTGATAAATCAACCCGATCTGACGTCTCCTAAAAATTGCCAATGCCGTCTCATCCAAGGTTGAGATATCCGTCTGGTCAACAATCACCTGACCCTCCGTTGGAACATCCACCCCTCCAAGAATATGAAGCAAAGTAGATTTTCCCGAACCGGATGGACCGACAATTGCTACAAATTCACCATGCTGCACTTCAAAAGAAATATCATCCAATGCCTTTACTAACGTATTCCCCTCTCCATAGGTTTTCGTCAAATGTTTTACTTCCAGAATATTCATTCTATTCTCTCTCCTTCCATTTCATTTCTATATTTTCAGTGTAACATGGTCACCTTACATCTCCGTGAAAGAAAAATTACAATTTTGTAAGAATGATAAAGTAAAGTACTCGACGCTATGGAGGATTTATACAATCATTTTATAAAATCGGATTTCAAACTCCGTTCCCTTTCCCAGTTCACTTTTTACCAGAATTTTCCCTTGCTCTCTCTCAATAATAGTCTGAGCAAGGGCTAGTCCTATACCGATACTATCTTTCTTCGCTTTTTTTCCATTATAAAACCGCTCAAATATGTGTGGCAATTCCTCTTTATCTATTCCACACCCATCATCCCGAATAAGTACAGACTGGAACAAATTACAATCTCTTGTCTGTATTTCCAGATTTCCTCCATTTTCCATATGTTCCAAACAATTCTTTATGATATTACCAAGAGCTTCTGTAGTCCAGTTGAAATCACCTTGTATGCTACCGGAGGCCACATCGGTTTTTAAGGATATATTTCTTACATCCATCATTAATAAATAAGGTTCAACACTGGCATGAATCAACTCATCCAAAGGAATTGAAACGTTATGAAATTCCACTGTCCCTGCATCTAATTTTGACAATTTCAACAAATTGGTTATCAGCCATTTCATCTTTTCCAATTGACGCTCCACCACCTGAAGAAATTGCTTTCTTTTTTCTTCTTCCTTCTCTTTTTCCAACAACTCTGTCATTACCATCATGGACGTCAAAGGTGTTTTTAATTGATGGGAAATGTCTGCCAGAGAATCTGCAAGAAATCTTTTGTCTTTTTCTAACATGGTATTTTGCGAACGAAGTAAAACGATAACTTTGTACAAATTATTTTTTAAGATTGATATTTCTCCCTCTTCATTGTCGGAAATATCAAGTTCATAATGCCCCGCGCAAACCAACGATAAATAGGAATTTAATTGTTTTAATTTTTCCTTTCTTTTGTTTATTTCCCATATAAATATTCCCAGCATCATACTCCCACCTATGACAAAAATCATAGCACACCATGGATTGATAAAAAGGCAGAAAACTGCCCCTGTAAGTATAATAAAACCTCCGAAAAAAATTATATTACGCAAACTAGTATCCTTCATCTTCGATTCGGTACCCCCTTCCCCGTATGGTCTGAATATATTCCGGTTGGGACGGATTTTCTTCAATTTTATCACGCAATCGCTTGATATATACAGTCAACGTATTATCATTGACGAAATCTCCCTCAACATCCCATATATTTTCAAGCAACTGGTTTCGACTCAATATCATTCCCTTATTATTGAGAAGAATAAGTAACAGACGATATTCCATGGCCGTCAATTCAATCTCCTTCCCATCTTTTTCCACTCTTCCTTCATTGGTATAGATACATAGTTTTTTATAACGAAGCACACCATCTGCTGTTTCTTTTGTATAGCGACGAAGGACACTTTTCATCCGGGCCAGAAGTTCTCGTACTCGAAATGGTTTGGTTATATAATCATCGGCTCCAAGTTCTAATCCCATCACAACATTGACTTCTTCTTCCATTACCGTAAGAAAAATAACAGGATAATCCCCTTGGGCTTTGATTTTACGACAAACATCATATCCGCTTCCATCCGGCAATGTAAGATCCAATATATAGAGAGAAAAAACATTTTGCACAATAATTTCTTCTGCTTCCCCAACTGTTGAAGCATGAGTCACCTGGTATCCTTCCTGCTCCAGAGAATATACAAGCCCCATGGCAATTGCTTCATCATCCTCCAGCAAAAAAATGTCCATCGTCCTCTCTCCTTTACCGAATAATAGCCTTTTTCCCAATTCCTCTCCCACGCAATATTTTCTTATATTGTTTCTTCTTTGTCTTAGAAAAACCACTCTTTGGCAAGGTCACTTTTACCTTTTTATAAATACCGGCAAAGGCCTTTTGCCCCACTCGTTTCATGGTTAATTTTTTGGATTTTATCGTTATTTTCTTTAAGTTTTTACATTGGTAAAATGCCTTTGCACCAACTTTTCTAATATTTTTTCCAATTACAACTTTGGTTAGTTTTTTATTTCCGGCAAAGGCTTTTGCTGCTATGGATGTAACCGGATATTTTTTACTGCCAATGGTTACTTTGTCCGGAATTGTAATCTGGGAAGTATTTTTATTGTAAGAACAAAGTTCCACCCCTTCTACACCATCTATTTTACTCATACAAAATGCCATATCCGGAGCATCTTTAGCAATTAAAATCTTACCGGAAGGGCTTACTGCCTTTTCATTCAGCGATTCGGATTCTGGCAGTTGCATCTGAGTGTTTGCACTGGCACTTGGGGTTGGTTCTGTACTGCTTCCCGGCTGACTGCTGACACTTGGGGTTGCACTGGCACTTGGCATTGGTTCTGTACTGCTTCCCGGCTGACTGCTGGCACTTGGGGTTGCACTGGCACTTGGCGTTGGTTCTGTACTGCTTCCCGGCTGACTGCTGGCATTTGGGGTTGCACTTGCACTTGGCTTTGGTTCTGTACTGCTTCCCGGTCCTGCGCTGGCACTTGGGGTTGCGCTGGCACTTGGCTGTGGCTCTGTACTGCTTCCCGGTCCTGCACTGGCACTTGGGGTTGCGCTGGCCGTGGGCTGCTCCCCATTTTTTCCTCGATATGTATTAATCAGCCATGCTCCGGTAGCACCTAAATCCTCATTGGTAAATCCATTTATTTTACTTGTTTTCGGCGAAAGCATCGACGCACTTTCATCTTTTTTACTTAAACTCCAACAACAATAACTAATTCCTTTTTCTTCAAAAAAGTCAATCCAACTGTCGGCTTCCTCCAAATCAAATCCACCATTTCCTGAAGCATCACAAACACCAAATTCCGTACAAAATACTGGGGTTCCAGCATCCAATGCGGTTCGAACTTTTTCACGTAAACTGTCTCCATGGGTACCGGAATAAAAATGAATGGTATACATTACATTGGGATCATCTATTTTTCCTCCATCTGTTGCCACTGCATCCACATCCTGGGACCATGTATTGGTTCCCACAATAATAATAGCATCCGGATCGTTGGCGCGGATGGTATTTACCACCTCCACTGCATAGGGGCGTATCTGATTCCAAGGTGTATTCGTCGGTTCATTACATATTTCATAGATGATATTACTTTGATCCTTATATTTTTTCGAATACATATCAAAGAATTCTATGGCCTTGGTTTTCGTGGTATTGGGATCTTCATTATGAATATGCCAGTCTATGATAGCGTACATACCAAGGTCGGTCAGATCCGATACCCCTTGCTGAATATGGTTATCCAGTTTTTCCTTAGAACCTTCTGTATATCCACCCTGGGTAACGTAATTCACAAGACGTACCATATTAACGCCCCACTCATCGCGAAGATTTTGAAAGGCCGTTTTATTGAGAAATGTTTCGCCAACATCCCAATGCATTCCGTGGGTACTGGCACCACGTAAAGTAAAGGGCTTACCACCAGCATCTTTAATCTGCAATCCGTCTACATGAAGTGCTCCATGTTTTCCATAGGGTGTATCCTTATAAGCCAAATCCTGGGTCTGTCCGGTTAATGTATAGTGGCACTGATACCCATCCAGATAGGTATTTCCATAGCCCACACTACCTTCGTCATCTCCGCCATTGCTTTGGTCTCCATACTCATAGGCTATATTTCCTTCGTTAAAAGAAACTTGTCCTGTAAATCCCAGTTTAAAATCTCCATCCACTTTGTATGTAGTTCCCGGTGCTACTACTTTTCCATTTCCCTGTCCTTTCACAACAAGTTTCCCATTCTCTTTGGAGACTTGACAACCAAAACATTTACTATATTTTGAAATATCGCTTACCGAGAGTTCAATTGACCAATCATGAATAGATTGGGAAGAATGGTTCGTTACAGCCAGTGAATACTCATACCAATATTCATTGTCACACCGCTCTGTCAGAGTAATGGTCACTTCGTTGTTTGCCGAAGTAAAGTTTTTTACACTCTCCGCTTTTATCACATTGGGCTGCCATGAAAAAATCCCCAAAAAAAGCGCTACAACCAACATCCTTGCAATATTTCTTCTTTTCATTTCTTTCATAAGTTCTTCCTCTCTTTCATTTTTTTAATTCTTCATATTCATTTCGTGTAAAACGATGATACGTCAGTCCAAAATCATCATCCTCCACGCAATACACATATCGTTCCGTGGTTTCTTTTCCAAAATATAACACAGTCCCCAATCCATCATGGACCATATTCTCCCGACAAAGAACATCCCCCTGCTCCTTTGCAAAAGTTTCAAAGCACTCCACCACCTCTTCCAACGTTGCTGTGGGCCTTTGAATCACCTCCAAAAAACGCTTTAAAAAAGTAGGGTCTGGAACCGTCTCTGCGATATGAATCACTCCCTCTTCCGGAATTTCGATTCCATAACGTTCCTTTTCTTTCCAAAAATGCAAATCTCCAAAAAGCTCTTTTGTTTCTGTCTGAAACTGCGTCAGGGATTTCTCAAGTGTTTCAATCGACGCCTCTCTTTTAAGTCCCAGCAAATCTTTTAAATCCTCCAGAGGATAAAATAAATCCATTTTCTCCCTCTGCACTCCAATTTTCAACTGCCATTCCTTTACGGTATCTACCATATGCTGCTGTAATTCTGACATGGTTCCCTCCTTTATTGTCCTTCGATTATTTGAAGTCCTCGCTGCAATTGCGTATCCTCTTTTTCAAGCTCCGCTGTATCTTTTTGAATAGATTCTTCTTTCGTATATTCTATAACTTCATCCGGTTCAATCCCCTTTTTATGAATACTTTCTCCATTGGGCAGATAATATTTTGCAGTTGTCAATTTTAAACCTCCGCCACAACTGCCTTTCAGAGAAAACAAGGTTTGAACGATGCCTTTTCCAAAACTTTTGGTTCCAATCAATGTAGCTACCCCTCGAGTTTTTAAGGTTCCTGCAAATACTTCGGAAGCACTGGCACTATTTCCATTTATCAGTACCACCATTGGTTTCTTATAACTTTCTTTATCATCGGAATGATATACTTTATCTCCATCTTTTTTGCTTTTTTCCGTAATTAAATCCCCTTTTGGCAGAAGGCGGTTCAACATATGAATGGCCGATTCCAAGGACCCTCCACCATTGTCCCTTACATCTATTACCAGCCCTTTTATCTCCTCCTTTTCCAACGCAGTAACTGCTTTGGAAAACTGCTCATCCGTTTCATTGTCAAATTCTGTTATCCGTATATATCCGGCATTTCCTATTTGTTTAGATTCCACGGAAATAACATTCACTTTTTCACAGGAAACTTGCAAAGAAAGCCGCTGTTCTTCTCCTTCCTTTGTCCGAAGAATATCTATGACAAAGGTTTTTCCTTCATTTTTATCATTTTTGATCAAGGAAACAACCTCATTTAAACTTTTTCCTGTTAAATCGGTTCCAGCCACCGCTTTGAAAATGTCCCCAGCCTGCATTCCTGCCTTTTGCGCCGGTCCCCCCGCTGTAACCTTGGTTACAGCAATACTTCCATCCTCTTTTTGTTGAAGCGTAACACCAATTCCTACATAGGAACCATTGATGTCCTTTAATTTCTCATCATATTCACTTTGAGTGTAGTAAGCAGAATACTTATCTCCCAGGGAAGAAACCATTCCCTTGGCCGCTCCATTGGCAAGATCTTCTTCCGTATAATCTCCCTGATAATATTTTTTAATGCATTTTTCAATGGTCTTTGTCTTATCATATGCTTGGGTTGCCGCATTCCCGGACACCGTGATGGAAATGCCAAAATATCGAAAAATATTAATTAGGCAAAGCATCAATATAGCACCACAAAATATCCCCATAATAAAGGTACTTTTTGTGGTCTTTTCTTTTCTTATCTGCAACATCTTTCACTCCTTCATTTGGATTGCTTTAAGAAAACAGCCTGAATTCGAGAACTCCCCTTCAGGCTGTATCATTCAATAATTAACTTTGACTCACATAATTTAACGGGTCTACATAACTACCATTTACGGTTACACCAAAATGAAGGTGCGGGCCGGTAGAAATCCCTGTAGAACCTACGTTTCCAATGACATCCCCCTGTTGTACGGTATCTCCTACCTTAACAGACAATTTGGAGCAATGCATATATACGGTATACAAACTATTTCCATGATATATCATAATATAATTTCCCGCACTGGAACTGTATGTGGCTGTCACCACAGTTCCCGCTCCCGATGCCACAATCGGCGTTCCGGAAGAGACTGCAATATCTACCCCCTTATGGTACGTGCTGGCTCCTTCTGTAGGACTGGTCCGGGAACCAAATTTGGAAGAAATTCTTCCTGACACCTTAAGTGGCCAACGCAATTCACCTGTATTGGCAGCATAGGAATCATTTCCTGTAGCCGGATCCGCACCAGAGGTATTTGTATTGGAACCAGTGGCCGCTTTACTGCTCTTCTGTGCTTTTTTGGCTGCTTCCTGTCTTGCAATTTCCTGTTGTTTTTTCAAAAGCAGAGATTCTACTATTTGCTCCTGCTTTGCCACCTGGGCATTGAAGGTCTGAACACGTTTATCTGTCACATGAATCGCAGAATTCAATTTCTTTACTTCATCTTTTTTACTGCTCTTTAGTTTTTTCAATGAATTCTGATCTGCAACCGCTTCATCCTGCAGACTGCAGATTTCATCCACCTTTGCTTCCATCAGACTTTGTGAATGCTCAATCTCTGTCATCCGCTGTGCATATTCTTCAAACACTTTGGCATCGTATTCGGATATTTTCTCCACGTATTCGGAACGATTGAGAAAGTCCCCAAAGCTGGCTGCACTGAAAATGACATCCACATATCCATCATTTCCATTTTCATACATATATTTTATTCGTTTTTTCATGATTTCATACTGCTCTTTTTGCTTTTCCTGTAAATTGGAGCATTCTTCCTGAATCTTAGCCAATTCCTTACGGGACTTTTCAATCTGCTTTTTTAACCCCGCAATGGTATCAGACATCTTTTCTATTTTTTTGTCCACTTTTTCAATATAATTTAAAATATTTCCCTTGCTTTTTTCCAATTCCTTCAAATCTTTTTCCAGATTTTCCAGATGGCTCTCTGCTTTCTTTTTCTCTTCTTCTGCTTTTTGAATCTGCTGATCAAAATCTGCCGTTCCTTCTTCCGCCTGAACCGGAAGATTCAGATTGGATAAGCAATACGCAAAAACCATAGATAATACCAAAGCCATTGCTACAATTTTCTTCTTCATGCTACTATCCCCCTTTTCTTTTAGATATCCAAATGCTTTCTTACCGTAAAGAAACTACCTAAAAAGCCTACGCCAATTCCGATTACAAGGCAAGTAGGAACCAGCACACTAAATACAGTTCCCGCCGGTAAAAATGTCATCCAGCTTGAAATCATGTCGAATTTTGTCTTAATATACTGTACGATAGATGAATAACTGATCAATAAAATAATAAGCGGAATCAATGCTCCCACAAAACCAATTACCACACCTTCTACAATAAAGGGTGCCCGGATAAAAAAGTCAGAGGCTCCCATCAACCGCATAATACCAATTTCTGCACGACGCACGGTAATTCCGGTTGAAATGGTGGACTGAATCAAAAATACAGAAACGGCCAATAAAATCACAATGATGGCAATGGAAATATAACTTACCAAACGGCTGGCATTGGTAAGACTTTTTGCCGTATCCGCCGACTGTTTTACAAGGCGAACTCCCGCAATTTCCCGAATATAATTTGCCAATTCATCCTGCTTGGATAAATCCTCGACATAAACCTGATACGAAGCGGAGTCTGCCAGAGGATTATCACCGGCAAAACTTTCTACCAAATCCGGATTGTCTTTAAAATTTTCTGCAGCAAACTGCTTCCAGGCTTCCTCTGCCGACACGAATTCAACATGATCTACTTCATCACGGGCTTTAATGGCTTCTCCAATGGAATCCATCTGTTTCTGTGAGGCACCTTCCTCAAAAAAAACGGTAAGTCCTACCGAAGATTCTACTTCTTTTATCATATGCTGAAAATTACCTACGATAAAATAAAACATACCAAATAAAAACAAACATGCTGCCATGGTACTAATGGATGCAATGGTAAACATCTTATTTTTGCGCAAACTTTTCAACCCTTGACGCACGCTATATAAAAATACACTAATCCCTCTCATATTCATAGCCACCTTTTTTATCATCACGGACAACGGTTCCCTCATTCAGTGTTACCACGCGTTTTTGCATAATATCTACAATGTCATTGTTGTGGGTCACTACAACAACCGTCGTTCCCATCTTATTCACTTCCTGCAAAAGCATCATAATTTCCCAGGCATTCTGCGGATCCAGATTTCCTGTTGGCTCATCCGCAAGAAGAATGGTTGGCTGATTTACCAAAGCTCTCGCAATGGCCACACGTTGCTGCTCACCACCGGACAATTCATTGGGATAGGCATCTGCCTTATCGGTTAATCCCACAATGGTCAACATGGTCGTCACATTGCGAATCATTTCTCTCTTGCTTCTTCCAATGATTCTTTGTGCAAAGGCAATATTTTCAAAAACCGTGCGGTCTTTCAGCAAACGAAAATCCTGGAAAACTACACCAATGTTTCGTCGATACAACGGAATCTGTTTACGCTTTAATTTATTTACAAGTCTTCCTGCAATATACAGTTTTCCGGAGGTGGGGTCCAATTCTTTAAGCAACAATTTAATAAACGTAGACTTTCCGGAACCACTTTTCCCCACAACAAAGACAAACTCGCCATTTTTGATTTGCAAGGTAACATGTTTTAAAGCATCTACACCAGTTTGATATTGCTTACTTACATCATCCAGTGCGATAATCGGCAATTGATTTGCTGTCATCTTTTTTCATCCTTTCCCTTTTTCCGATTTCATTTAATTTCCATCAATAATCGATGGTTTCCAGATAGTTCATATATTTAACAACCATAAGTGCAATCTTAAAGGTAATGGCATCATCAAAAACCCGCAAGTCAAGTCCGGTACTTTTTTGAAGTTTATCCAGGCGATATACCAGTGTATTTCTATGGATATATAATTGTCTGGAAGTCTCCGAAACATTCAAATTATTCTCAAAGAATTTATTAATCGTAGTCAATGTCTCTTCATCAAACTGATCCGGAGTTTTTTCTTCGAAAATTTCCTTGATGAACATCTTACAAAGAGGCATGGGAAGCTGGTAAATCAAACGCCCAATTCCAAGATTACTATAAGCAATTACATTTTTATCGCTATAAAAAATCTTTCCCACATCCAGAGCCATCTTCGCTTCTTTGTGAGAGCGGGATACTTCTTTTAAATCCTTCACAATGGTTCCAAAAGCCACATGTACCCGCGACATAGCCTCTGTATTGAGCATATCTACGATGACATGTGCTGTCTTTTCCAAATCCTCTATCTGATCCCGTTCCCCAATCTCCTTGACAAGGATAATATTTTTTTCATCCACCGCAGTAATAAAATCTTTGGTTTGAGTGGCAAACATACTTCGAACCGTCTCAAGAGCCCCGGAATCTTTTTCTTTATTCGTCTCAATCAAAAATACCACACGTCTGGCATTCATCTCAATATGCAATTTTTTGGCACGGTTAAAGATATCAACCAAAAGAAGATTGTCCAACAATAAATTCTTGATAAAATTATCTTTATCATATCTTTCTTTATAGGCAACCAGAAGTCCCTCTATCTGCAATACAATCATTTTCCCTATGGTATACGCTTCCTCCGAATCTCCTCGGATTATTACAACATATTCTAATTGACCTTCATCATATACCTTAAAATAATGACATCCTTTTACAACCTGACTGTCTGCCGGCGACTGGATAAAACTCAATTCATCCTCTTGACTCAGTCTAAAATCATCCGATGTTGTGGCCAATGTATTTCCTTCTGCATCCGTTACGCATAAATCATTTTTTATAATCCCCTTAATACCTTCAATTGTATTTTGTAAAATCTGATTTGATATCATTACTACACCTCCAAAAAAAGTCTACTCTTGTCGCATTATATTATATTGTATCATTTTTTCAAAAAAAAGGCAAGCAAAAAGGGATGCCATTTGGCATCCCTTTAGTATCACTTACCTATGTAAGAGAAATTCTAGTTTGTAATGGTAACCTCAGTTTCTTTATCGAAGAGGTGAATCTTCTCAGCATCCAGAGCAATCTTAATGGTATCACCAGGACGAGCAGTTGTACGAGGATTAACACGTACTGTAATATCAGTATCTTCGATTGTGAAATACAAGAATACTTCTGCACCAAGCATTTCATAAACTTTAACTGTAGCTTCCAATGTAGTATCTGGAGAATTACTGATAAACATTTCTTCATCTTTAATATCTTCTGGACGAATACCAAAGATGATATCTTTATCTTCATATCCATTTTCAATCAATTTCTTAGCTTTGCTCTCTGTAAGTTTGATGGAATTGTTTCCAAATACAAGAAGAACATCGGAACCGGAAACGGTTACTCTTGCTTTGATGAAGTTCATCTGAGGTGAACCGATGAATCCAGCAACGAAAAGGTTGTTTGGACGCATATACAAATCCAATGGGCTGTCAACCTGCTGTACGATACCGTCTTTCATAACAACGATACGAGTACCAAGTGTCAAAGCCTCTGTCTGGTCATGTGTTACGTAGATAATTGTTGTTTCCAGTCTCTGATGAAGTTTGGAAATCTCAATACGCATCTGTACACGAAGTTTTGCATCCAAGTTGGAAAGAGGCTCATCCATAAGGAATACTTTAGGATCACGAACGATAGCACGACCCATAGCAACACGCTGTCTCTGTCCACCGGACAAAGCCTTTGGTTTACGGTCAAGCAAATGCTCGATATCAAGAATCTTAGCTGCCTCATGTACGAGACGGTTAATCTGATCCTTTGGAACTTTTCTTAATTTCAAACCGAATGCCATATTATCAAATACGGACATATGTGGATACAAAGCATAGTTCTGGAATACCATGGCGATATCACGGTCTTTTGGCTCTACGTCATTTACTAATTTGTCTCCAATCCAAAGCTCACCGCTTGAAATCTCTTCCAAACCAGCAATCATACGAAGAGTAGTTGATTTACCACATCCAGATGGACCTACGAAAATGATAAATTCTTTATCTTCAATTTCAAGATTAAAGTCCTTAACAGCGTGAAAGCCGTTTGGATATACTTTGTTAATGTTTTTTAATGATAAACTTGCCATTGCATGTTCCTCCTGAAAATATTTTTTTCATAACATCTGTATTTAATACTATACACTATTTTCAAGAAAAACTCTATATCTAAAATTCATAAATAATAAAAAAATCTTTGTATAATTTGCATAAGATTTTTTATGACATTTCATGCCAAAACCCCTCTCCCAGTACCTCTTTTGCATCAGAAACAATAAAAAAAGCATTTTTATCGGCACATTTCACAATTTCCTTTAATATAACCGCTTCTTTTTTAGACACAACGCACATAAGAACTGTTTTGTTGGTTTTCGAATACATTCCCCTCCCTTCTAAACCCGTAATTCCTCTTCCTAATTGCCGGAACACTTCTTCTGCAATGCTTTCCGAATCGTCGGATATGATATAAGCAACTTTGGCAAATTTCAACCCCTCCACAATGGCATCTGACACCTTTCCTGTAACAAAAACTGCCACTACGGCATACAATCCTATCTCCAAGCCAAATACAAACACGCCGGCAGCCACAATTACCGTATCAATGAGAATCAATCTTTCTGGAGCTCGTAATCCCAGCATAAATCTACCTGTTAATGTACTTAAAAGATCACTCCCTCCTGTAGACGCCCCCTGGGAAAATACAAGACCGATTCCGACACCATTTAATGTCCCCCCAACCAATGTTGCCATCAAATAGTCCTGTTTTACAATATCATAAGTGGGAACCACCATTAAAAAGAAAGAAAAACAAATTGCCGCATAAATGGTTTTCCGTATAAACATTCTTCCTTTTTGATAATACCCCCAGATAAAAAGAGGAATATTCAGTACCAGCGTGGTGAATCCTACGGAAATTCCTGGTGAGTTCTCTGTCTGTGTCATTTTTTTTACTAGAATTCCAATACCGGAAAAACCACCTGTGACCATGGAAAGAGGTTCATAAATCACATTGATTCCCACTGCCATAAAAAATGTACCTGCTGTTAAAAGCAGGTACGTCTTCCAAAGGTTTCTCTTATTGTTCTTGATTTTCATCTCCAGACAACTCCTTTTGAGCATCGGACTGCTCCAACTACTTTTTGATATTATAGTTGTCCATTTTCTTTTGAAATATTCGTTTTCTCCAGTTGACAGAGTAAGGAACACGAGCAATGCTGGCATATAATTTTCCGAGATGAAGCCGTTTGATGATATTGGGTACATGAATATTTTCTCTTAATATCATATCCATAACTCCACTTAATACTACACCCAATTTTGCATTTATCATATGACGATTATGTTCCAAAAAAACCTCCGCCTGCTCTCCTTGCATAGCCATCAAAATCAAGTCCGGCACCTTGGTATTGATTTCATTAACCAGCGCCTCTTCAGTAATGTTGGAATCCATGGAATACACTCCCGTTATTTCCATATCAACATAACTTTTTTTGATATAACGGTAAACAATTTTTGCTTCTTTTTTGTTTCTTAAAATCAAGAAACATTTTTTATTTTTCAGTAAGTCCTTTGCCATCAAGCGATGAGCAATTCGATAATCAACCACCATTCCACCTGATTCAAGGACATCCACATGATACATACTCAAAATTGCCTTTTCTCCGGGCAAAACCAAATCTGCCTGCTGCAATACCCGTTGAACCACCGGCTCCTCTTCATATTTATCAATATAGTCTAAAGAGATTAAATGCACCACCCGAAATAAATCACCGGAAAGATATTCTGCCATTTTCTCACAAAAAGTTTCTTCGGTCAAAAGATCCAGTTCCAAGTCCATAATTTTCAAACTTGTTCCCATGACTACTCCTTTCTTTGTTGCACAAGTCCATCCAACTATTTTAAAGCATCCTCTGTTCCCAATACAATCTCTACATCCGCTCCATTGGTCAAAGAATCGGCTTCCTGAATAATCGGATTTTTGAAATAATCTTTCAAATAGTGGCCCCACCTTTTTCTGCGAGCATAAATCGTTGTCTGTTTCTGAACGGCACCGGTATAGTCCCCAACTCCCATAACATATAAACCATCTTTTTCCAGTTTTTCTTTGTAAGCAGCAGCCAGTCCATTAATCTTGCTTCCATTGGTAATTTGAATACTGCGGGATTTCAACTTGTCAAATCCTGTCGTTGCAGTTGTTCCATCCACAGATTTTTGAGGAGTGGTACGTGCTTCCGTTTCCCAAATCTGATCAATCATTTTTTTTGTCTTTTTGCCATCCAGGGTTGCACTTCCTTTTATTTCTTCCGCATAGGCCCGGTGTGCATAGATACAATCTCTTTTTACTTTTATAAGCCCCGATGCATATTGCTGTTTCTGGCTCAACGTAATATCCGATATCAAACTGTCCCATTCGTCTTCAATAAAATCTTTCATGGATTCTTCACTGCCATCTGTCGGCACCGTTTCCAGATATTCCTGGTTGGGACGAAAAGCACCATCTTTCTTTTCAAATCGCTTTTCGAATTCCACCGAATCCAATGCCGTAAAATAACCAATTTCCACATCTA
This sequence comes from Eubacterium sp., assembly GCA_022769325.1. Taxonomy (GTDB): domain Bacteria; phylum Bacillota; class Clostridia; order Lachnospirales; family Lachnospiraceae; genus Eubacterium_F. The sequence goes on from JALEKC010000157.1 coordinate 20,378, forward strand.
ATTCTTTCTGTAGCAACAAAATGCCGTATTCATAAGCGACATCTCCCTTAAAATACTGGTTGATATCCCGAAGGGTGACAATCTGTGGCATCGTAGGACTAATCTTCTGATATTCCTCAAAAGCCTTTGCATCCAGTGAAATCTGTGTTTTATTAGGAATCGTGATATAATCCAGATTTCCCGTTTCTTTATCAAATAATTCAAGTACGATTGCCCGCACAAGATTGGTATCCTTTTCGACGCTATAGATCAAATTGCTGGACTCCGAACCGGTATCCACGGTAATCACATGCTCATACCGGGTACTTCTCTCCTCTTTTGTTGTGACTTTAAACCATAATGAAGTCAAAAAATAGCTTGCCACACCAACACCTACCAGCAAAGCCATGATTCCAATTGTTTTTCCAAATACTTTTAAAAATATTTTCGCCATATTTTATCCCGTCCTTAAAATCTTTTTCCTAAGATTTGTTATCTTTTTTGCATGACATAAATAACAGACCTATTATATCAAAAAACTTCATCGTATACAAGTTTTTTTGCATTTTTTGTTTTTCATCTTTCTTTTCCTTGCATTTCATGATACACTGAAACTAATTTTAACAAGTCAAAAGAAAGGAAAATAATCATGTCGATAACTGCAATTATAACCGGTGCATCCCGGGGAATCGGTGCTGCCACTGCACAAGTTCTTGCCAGAGAGGGCTATCAATTATTTTTATGTGCCAGCCATTCCGGTAAGGAATTGATGGCTGTGAAAGAACAATGCGAAGCTCTGGGAGCTTCCTGCACTACATTTCTTGGCGATTTGTGCCAGCCGGAAACAGCCATGCAATTGGTGAATACTGCTTTGGATGCGTATCCCACTATCGATGTTCTTATTAACAATGCCGGCATCTCTCATGTGGGCCTGGTAACTGATGCATCCAAAGAAGACTGGAATCGTGTCCTTTCTGCCAATTTATCTGCCGCATTTTTTCTCTGTCAGGCAATCCTTCCCCACATGATTCACCGCAAACAAGGAAAGATAGTAAACATCTCCTCCATCTGGGGTGTTCATGGTGCCTCCTGTGAAGTGGCCTATTCTGCCTCCAAAGGCGGGCTCAATACATTGACGAAGGCGTTGGCAAAAGAGGTGGCTCCCAGTGGAATCTCTGTAAATGCCATTGCCTGTGGTATGATTGATACCCGAATGAATGCCTGCTTTTCCCGGGAAGAAATCAACGATATCTGCGAAGAAATCCCCATCGGTCGTATGGCTTCCCCGGAAGAAACCGGAGAATTCATCTCACTTTTGTTAAAAGCTTCCCCTTATATGACCGGACAGATTATTGGTTTCGATGGTGGTTGGGGAGTCTAAATCCATTTTCTCGCTTCTGAAATGCTAGAAACTCTCGATTGCCCCTATCATACTATCTTGCTATAAAAAAAGGAAAATTGCTCCTTTTCATCAGGAACAATTTTCCTTTTTTATAATTTATTTGCCATAATGAACATGCAGCAATTCATGTGAACGTTCTTTCAACATACCGGTTTCATACATGGAAACCAGTGTTGGATTTTCTTCTGATCTCTTTACAATAGCAGATTTATCCGCTTTGTACATACCATTTGCACGTTCTTCTTTCACACTGCGATAACCAAACGGCTGTCCGGCACCACCGATACATCCGTACGGACATGCCATAACCTCTACAAAGTCCAGCTTCTCTTCTCCTTTTTGCAACTTTTCAATTAATTTTTCTGCATTACCAAGGCCATTTACCACACCCACGCGTAATGTAGTTCCTGCAACTTCAACTTCTGCAACTTTTGTACCTTCCAGGCCTCGAATACCAGAGTACTGTATTTCACGCAGAGCTTCGTTGTTTTTGTCAGCAACATGTCGAAGAGCAGCCTCCATGACGCCTCCGGTTACTCCAAAAATAACACCGGCACCTGAACTAATAGAAAATGGCATATCCGGCGCACTTGGTTCAATTTCATCAAATTGAATTCCCAATTCTTTTATCATCAGAATCAACTCTTTCGTTGTAATGACATAATCTACATCCGGTACCTCATTCCGTTTAAATTCATCTCTTGCCGCCTCATATTTTTTTGCAACACACGGCATAACAGCAACAGAAACCGTCTCCAAACCTGCTTCTTCATCCGCTGGTTTGTAATACTCTTTTAACACTGCACCAAACATTTCCATCGGAGATTTACAAGTGGAAACATAAGGCAGAAGCTCAGGATGCTTGGTTTCCACATAACGCACCCAAGCCGGACAACAAGAGGTAAACAACGGAAGACTGTTTCCCAATGGATACTTCTGCTCTCCATTTTTCAATTTATAGACCAATTCATTGGCTTCTTCCACCACAGTTAAATCTGCGCTGAAACTGGTGTCGAATACCGTATCAAATCCCAGCATGCGAAGAGCTGTAAATATCTTACCAATGGAATTTTTTCCAGGTGTCAGACCAAATTCTTCTCCAATGGCCACACGAACTGCCGGTGCAATCTGTGCAACTACACGTTTTCCAGGTGCATACAAAGCCTGCCACACTTCGCGCAGATCATTTTTAATCGTAATGGCTGCCGTCGGACAAACCGCTGCACACTGACCACAATTCACACAATCCGTCTCCGCAATCTTCTTACCAAATGCCGGGCTGACAATCATATCTGCCCCACGGAAAGCAAAATCAATAGCACCTACATTCTGTACTTCATTACACATACGAACACAGTCACCGCAAAGAATACATTTACTTGGATCCCTCACAATGGAAAGGGAGGAATCGTCGATGCAGCGCTCTGGATGTGTATTTGGAAAACGTACTTTGGAAAGACGAAAACGAGTTGCCAACATCTGAAGACGGCAATTTCCGTCTTTATCACAAACTGTACAATCTCGACAATGAGATGCCAGAAGCAGTTCCAAAATCATTTTACGGTGCTGATGCAATTTTGATGTGTTGGTCTTGATAACCATCTTATCTCTTGGTGGTGTAGAACAGGATGCAATTACATTTCCTCTCTCATCTTCTACCACACACATACGACAGGCTCCATAAATGGACATGTCCGAATAATAACAAAAGGTCGGTACATGGATTCCTGCTTTACGAATCACCTGCAATATATTTTTTTCATCCGTAAACTCCGTACGAATTCCGTCAATTATCATATATTTTTTAGACATTCTTTTCACCTGACCTTTCTATCCTTCCTTTACTGCACCAAAGTTGCAGCCCTCTTTACAAGCACCACATTTGATGCACTTTGTCGTATCAATAACATGTGGTTCTTTTACCGTTCCGGTGATAGCTCCTACCGGACACATTCTTGCACACTTGGTACATCCTCGACAAAGATCAGGATCAATCTGTAATGTCATCAATGCCTTACACTGGCCAGCGGGACATTTTTTATCTACTACATGAGCAACATATTCATCCCGGAAATATTTGAGTGTACTAATAACCGGTGATGCCGCTGTTTTGCCCAGTCCGCACAATGCCGTCGCCGAAATCGTATCTGCCAATTTTTCCAAAAGTTCGATATGCTCCATGGTTCCTCGGCCTTCGGTAATATCTGTCAAAAGTTCCAGCATACGCTTGGTCCCCTCACGACAAGGAACACATTTTCCACAGGACTCATTTTGGGTAAAGTTCATGAAAAAGCGTGCCACTTCGACCATACAACTCTTGTCATTCATAACAACAAGACCTCCGGAACCAATCATAGCTCCAACTTTTTTCAATGAATCGAAGTCCAGTTTCATATCCAGATGGTCTTCCGTTGCACTGATGCAGAGACATCCACCGGATGGTCCACCAATTTGAACTGCCTTGAAGTCGCCACCTTTGACACCTCCTCCGATGTCAAAAATAACTTCTCTAAGAGTAGTTCCCATCGGCACCTCAATCAATCCGGTATTATTAACATTTCCAGTCAGTGCAAATGCCTTGGTTCCATGATTATTTTCCGGTCCATATCCCTGATACCATTTAGCTCCGTTCAGAATAATCGGCGGCACATTACAAAACGTCTCTACGTTATTTAATACCGTCGGTTTATCAAACAAGCCATGTTCCACAGTTCTCGGTGGTTTGACACGAGGCATACCACGATTTCCTTCAATGGAAGTTGTCAATGCACTTCCTTCTCCACATACAAAGGCTCCCGCTCCCTGACTGATATGAAGATCAAAGTCAAATCCGGAACCCAAAATATTTTTACCAAGAAGTCCTTTATCCAATGCTTTATCAATGGCTGTCTGCAAGCGCTCAACTGCAAGAGGATATTCGGCACGCACATAGATATATCCATGGTGCGCTCCTGTTGCGATGGCTGCAATCAGCATACCTTCAATGACACGATGTGGTTCTCCTTCCATCATGGAACGGTCCATAAATGCTCCTGGATCCCCCTCGTCTCCATTGCAGACAACGTATTTTTCTTCTTCTTTCTGGTCCAGAACCTGTTGCCATTTTCTTCCTGCCGGGAAGCCTCCGCCTCCACGTCCGCGAAGAGCCGATTCACTAATCTCATCCACAATTTGCTGTGGTGTCATATCAAATAAGGCTTTTGCTACTGCACTATAACCTCCAAGTGCTATGTACTCTGCGATACTCTCCGCATTGATACGACCGCAATACTCTAGTGCAATACGGGTCTGCTGTTTATAAAATGGGATATCTTCCTGCTTTACATAGGATTTCAAAGTCTGATCCGTATAAACCAGTCGCTCTACCACTTCATCCCCGACAATACTTTTTTCAATAATCTCTTCACAGTCTTCCACTTTAACTTTTAAATACAACCATCCCATCGGTTCGATGCGAAGCAATGGTCCCATTTCGCAGAAACCATGACATCCGCTCTTTTTCAATCCGATGCTCTCATCATGTGGTTCTTTTTCCAAAGAAAGTGCACAACGTAGTCCCTTTTCCTCTATGATTTCTTTCATTTTGGCATAAATTTCCAAAGAACCCCCAGCCACACAACCGGTTCCTGCACATATCAATATCTGCTTTCTTTGACTATTGAGAGAAGCCTGATACTCCTTTTGCTTTTCAATCAATTGCTCTCTGGTCTCAATTCTCATCGTCCGCACCACCTTTCGCTTCTTCTTGAAGAGTCTGAATCAATTCCCTTGCTTTTTCCGGAGTCATAGCCGGATGCACATGATCATTCACCGTACATACCGGTGCCAGACCACAAGCGCCAAGACAGGATACTGTCTCCACTGTAAAAAGCATATCATCTGTTGTAGGCTTTGCCTCAGTCACTCCAAGGATTTTACGAAATTCTTCGAGAATTGGGACAGATTTACGCACATGACAAGCTGTCCCATCACATATTTTAATTACATATTTTCCCTTTGGTTCCAATGAAAAATTCTCATAAAATGTGGCAACACCATAAATCTTTGCTTCGCTCAATTTCAATTTTTTAGCAATGTAGCACAATGCCTCTTCCGGCAAATAATGATACTCCTTTTGAATGTCCTGCATAATCGCAATCAAAAGTGTAGGATCATAGTCGTGTTTTTGCAAAATTTCATCTAACTTTGCAATTTCTTGGTTTGTCAATTGTCCTTCTCCTTTCAAATAACATCTTTCGCTGTAAAAAACAACGTCCTATTGATAAATTATATCATTATTTTGCTATTTGCACAATGACTTTTTGTTAATAATCACCAAAAAAATCGCAAAAACAAACCCGATTACCGTCAAAATCACTCCCAATTTCAATCCCGGAGTCTCATAAACCAATTCGACACGCTGATTCTCCCCTTTTTTCAGATACGCTCCCACATACATTTTATTGACTTTTTCAATCTCTGTCTCCACTCCATTGACATAAAGACGATAGCCCGCTCTATAAGGAACTGCCAGACATAGTATACCATCTTCCCGGGTTGAGATGATACCGGAAAGCCGATTGTTTTCTTTTTTTATCTGGGTCATGGAATCTTGCATCAAATTTTGAACCTTCTCCTCGTATTGGTCCATCTTTACTTCCACTATTTCAATATTTTCCAGTTTGTATCTGGCGGGTCCATTGATGCGAACATGCAATTCTTTGGTTTCCCTCTGGGCAACAGAACCTAATGTCACAAGATAATTTTCCCGGTCCAAATGAAAATCATAGGTTTCATCGGAAATCACAAACTCCCTTACCAGATCATCCATGGTAACATTGACCCATCTTGTATTTTTTTCGGATTCCAACAATTGAAGTCCCTGAAATCTCAAATAATACTCATAGCCCGGTCGCATGATAATCTCTGTAGAAAATGTCCCATTTTTTTTCTTAATCTTTAACTTGCCATTCTTCCAGATAAAACTATTTCGTTCTGATATCGTAAAAGCAAGGGAAGATTTATCGGCCCTCTCTACCAGCTCCTGCATCCCGGATTGCTCTGCCTTCTTTTGCAATGGAGATTCATCTTCTACCATAACAGCACTTAACAATTCATTTTGCAAATCCAACGCATCTTCTTTTCCTGCCGTAGACTCTTTTATATAGGCGTGATACACATATCCGATTGACACCGGATTGGGATTTTCATACAATGTCTTGCTGCGCTTTTCATATCCATAAGGAACCATGGAAGGTTCTTCGCATACCACATATTTTACTGCCGCCAATTGTTCCAAAACACTTCTTCCATCCATACCAATTAGCCGATGACCATACATTAAACCGGAAGAATTTTCCAAAGCAAGCATGCATTGGGAAAAGCCACTGCTGACAACACTATAATACACACTGCATCCCAGATAAGAATGAGAAGATGCTTTCATGGTTACTGCCCGATTGGGATTGAGCCCATGGTCTGTCATCACATCGACTCGTTCCATCTTTTCTGAATCAGCAGCCTCCGAAGCTTCCCGAACCGGCTTATTATCATATTGTTTTTGCACCGTCCCGGCTTCCAGATAAGTTTTCTGGATATTGGCACCAAAAGGCTGATACATCATATTTCCATTGGCAATCAAGTTCCCCAACAAAAGGAGCAATAAGATTCTCTTCCTCTTCCTTTCCTCCATGGAGATGGTAAGGCAAATACAGGTTCCAAAGAGGAAAAGCATCATAGAAATATTCTGAGGAACACTGTCCTTTCCGGCTAATATAAAAGTTAAAATACAATAGATCCCTCCACACAGCCAAAGCCATTTTTCCCCAAATGAAGGAAAATGCAAAATTTCCGGCATCATTTTCACTGTCAGGCAGGCCAAAAAGAATGACGAAATAAACATAAAACGATTAGTAATATATCCCATTCCATTCATGAAATACCCGATTCCCGGGGAGCAAACCGCAACTGCCATCAAAACAAGGCCTGCTTTCCACCATTTCAACTCTTTCTTTTTTCCCACAAATAACAGAAACACTGCCACAAAAACCAAAGTCCCCATGCTAAAATACCAAACTGCACTGGCATCCTCTTTGGGCGTCACTGCCAAAAACTGTGTAAATAATTGTTCGTAATATTCTCCTTCATACAAAAGTAAAGAAGAAAAAGATACCTTTGCAGTGCCCCGACTACTTGAGAGAAACCCAAATAGGGATGGAACCAGAAGAACACATGACATAAACAGACCGGATAATGCCGGCAAAAAAAGGTCAAGGAATTGTTTTCCCATTACTTTTAGGTTATGATTCTTTTCTTTCACAATGTGAAAAATAAAATACAACACCGCAGCCATTACGATCATATAAAAGAAATAATATCCACTCAGTGCACACAAACAGGTTCCAATGATAAGAATCATCGGTTTTCTGTATTTCCATATGCGCTCCATTCCCAGCAAAATGATAGGAAGATAAATCATACCATTCAGAAAAAACGGATCTTTTATGGACCATAGTGAAAATCCACAAAAAACATATAAAAATGCTCCAAACAAGGCATAAAAAGAATTCCACTTCTTTTCACCTGCAAAGCACAAAAATGCAATGCCGGATGCATACAGACGCAACGCAATGAGAATTGCATACAACACTTCCATGCTGCTTTTTCCGGCAAAAAAGATGGCAAACAGAGAAAATGGATCCCCCAGACCATAATTACAAAAGGTGGTAATCACATCCTCTCCCTGTCCCACTGCATAGTCCATCATCGGAAGAGAAAAATCCAAGTGAAGAATCCCGGAAAGCAAGGTCCGATAATATTTCCCAAGATATTGTAAGGCCGGATAGTATTGACGAAATCCATCTCCCTGCCAGACAAAGCTTTTCCCATTCATAATTAATCCACAAAAAGCTCCCGCAAATACAAGAACAAATAGGACGGAATAGATTAAAATCTGCTTTCTTTTCTTCACCTTATTCTCCTTTCTTTCATCCTCCAAGATATCTTTCTTTATCTCTTTTTATGCGAAGTTTGTCCTTGGTTGTGATTTTCCATTTTATCATCCGGCTTTCTTTTTTGCCAATGACAAGGCTCCGAATCACAACCAGAAACTGGATTTGGGGGCAATATTTCCGCATCCAGCTTGTAACACCTTCACACATCGAATCTTTTTCAAATACAAAAATCGATTGTTCTCCTTTTTCCCGAATCTCCGGAAGTATCTTCTGAAAATCGGAAAAATTCAGGATTGCCGGAACATATACCATTTTTCGTCGGCAATGTCCACCCTTTTTCGAAGACACATTATCGATAAAGGCAGACACCTGCTCTAACCAATCCTCCCAAACCACCTCTGGCTCGCTTCTTTCTTTCTTTTCCCTGGCTTTTTCATGAATCCATTGGAGTATGCCATCCAGAGAATCCCTTTCTTCCATGGAATTTTCTAAAAACTCACCCATGGGTCCCTGAGTCCACTGACGCTCACAATCGTTATAATTCCAACGACATACCGGTTTTCCCCAGGCTTTCATAACAAACAGTTCTCGCTCTGCTTCTCCTACCATGGCATCACAGCCCGCAAGCACCTGATAGGTTTCAGTCTGCTCCGGGAAAAAGCGTATATGTTTCCATCCCTCGTCCACCAGACGCCGGCGTATGGTTCTTGGATAATGGACCATCACCACTTCATTTTCCTGCAGATGTTCATCCAGATAAAGAAGTTGTCGCTTTAATTCACTTAAGAATAAAAAGTTTTTACTATCCTTCAATTCTGGAAACACTTTGGGAGATGGGGAATATGCCACCACAAAAGGTTCCTTCTTTTCCTTTTTCTTTCCGGGAAAACCAAGTTTCTTTAACGAGACAAACAGCCCTTTCTTTTCGCAGATTTCTCCCATGCAATAGGTGTCCAGACATTGTCGGAACCATTCTTTTCCTTCTTCCGGAAAAAGAATCCAATCTGCTTGAGCCAGACTAAATTGGATTCCCTGCATATTTTTTGCCTGATAGGTTGCATTTCGCCCCTCACCACGATAAAAGGGAAGAAAATCCATAAAAATAAATTTCTGCCCTTTCCTTTTGCGATAGTACCCCGGAAATGCCTGATTATTCATGACAATCTCCGCAGTGGAAAGTTTTTCCACATACTCTAGGGAAGAACTCAAAAGAACCTCCACTTCCCCTCCAAGGAGTTGTTGAAATTTCTCTTTTTTGGCTTCCTCGGCTGCCACAACACATACCTGATATTTTTTTTCTTTACTCAATGCACGGGCAAAATAATATCCGGTCTCGATGCAATCATTGCCATGATAAGATTCAATCAAAACCAATCCTTTCTCAAGAGGTCTGGTTTCTAAATAATCTTCAAACAGCTGTGCTTTTCGCACTTTTTTCTCTTTGGGTTTCAGGGATATGGATTTTTCTTCAAGTTCTATTTCTTCCAGCGTTTCTTTACTTTCTTCTGCTTTGCCTTCTTCCACTTTGTCTTGCTTAAAATGCCGATAACATTCCGATTCCTTCCACCCTGGAAAATATCGATTCATCAATTCATCTGCCCGCTGACGAAATTCTTCTTCAAACGAAGTATCCTGAAATTCCTGCATTTCATCAAAACGTGCCTGAATATGGCGCAGATGGAAAAAAAGTAAAATATCCCGAAAGGTCTCAAAGGCACCCTTGTCCTTAAATTTCTCATCCACAATTTGCAGCGCATCCAAAATCTGCATATGTTTTCGATTGAATGTGCTCATGGTGCCGCCTTTTCTTCTCTTGATATAATAATACAATTTTTCATGAACACGCCCTACTTTCTTCGCTTCCAGAAAAAGGGGGAAAATGGCAGCGAGGTCCTCAAAAATAATGCCCTCAGGAAAGGCAAAACCTGTTTCTTTCAACAATTCTTTGCGATATAATTTATTCCATGGATAAGGGGCATTCAAGCGCAAAATGTCCGGATTTTCATACACGCTTTGATCAAATGATCCACGACAGCCTGCCTGATATACTTGAATTTCCCCTGTCATATCATCACAGCCATAATATCCACAGGTTACTAAGTCACAGTCTTTTTCCTCTGCTTCTTTTTGCAGTTTCTCATACATTCTGGGATGTACAAAATCATCTGCATCTACAAATCCGATATAATCCCCTGTGGCATATTGGATTCCGTTGTTTCTTGCCACTGCTTGTCCCGCATTTTCCTGTGAAAACAAAAACACCTTTCCCTCATATCTCTCCACATATTCTTGTATAATCTCTCCGGTACCATCTGTACTCCCATCATCAACCACGATAATTTCCATCTGGGAATATGTCTGATTGACAAGAGAATCCAAACATCTACGAATATATTTTTCAACATTATAGGCTGGTACAATGACACTGATTTTTTGTTCCATACGAACCTCCCTTATTATTCCACAATTTCTGCCAAAGAATCATCAAACAAATCCCCAAATGCAAACCAATACATAAATGCCGGAAATATTTCAAATGGCAAAAACAGGCATTCTGTCATGGTCGCAATAACAAATCCAACGCAGATTGCCGGAATTAAAAATGCATAAGTGGCATTTCTTCGCCGATTGGTCAGATAAAACCGAATGGAACGAATGACACTTAAAATTGTAATTACCAAATACAAAAGCATGGCAGGAACACCATAGGTATAGGCAAACTGAAGCCAGTTATTGTGGGCATGGGACACTTTTTTCCCATTTACGGTCAACGTGATACGACGATGGCCTTTCCAATTCAATTTTTTCATATAGGCCTTATAAATGGTGATACGACCATTGGATATTTTATTCAAGGTAGAATTTCCATCTAAACTTGCCATCAATCTTCCGATAATACTATTTTCCTTTAGTTCCTTTTTTTCAGACCTTTCCGGAATTTGAACGCTTTCAATATTATCCGATTCTGCCAGCATTTTTTCGCCTATTCCCTCTATTTTTTCGCCATTGGACATATAAAGAACGTCTTCTTCAAAAATAATAGGATGTCCAATCACTTTCGGAAGATGACGGACTCCTGCAAAAAAAACCGGATAACAGCAAATAGAAATCCCAGTCAAAACCAGGAAACCTTTTATCGTCTCTTTCCATTTGTGACTCTTCTGACAGAGAACGATACGCAAAACAATCCAGAGCAGAAGGATTCCACTGACGGTCAACATCGCGGTACGGGCCTGGGAAATGGAAATATAAAATATTACCAAAGCCAGTTGTAGATATGTAGGCCAGGCCTTACGCAGTTTTTTCCCGGTTTCCACATTCCAATCCAAATCTGACATGTAAATGGCAAAGATGACATATAAATATAACCCAAAGGTATTGGGATTGGTAAATATACCGGCGTAACGTCCCCCCTCAAAAAACGGACGAAACAAAAAAGAAATCAATGCCATCAATAAAAAAGACAACTTAACCGCATCTTTTAAACTTTTCCAAAGCAAATCCTTCCGGCTGTTATTTTGCCATACAAAAAACACCCCGGTAAAAACAAAAGCCAAAATAATCCCCAAACCACAGGCTTTTTTACTTACGAGAAAATCGGAAATGGTAAAGAGAATACACATTCCAAACCAGGCAACACTCAACCCCTTATGCCAGGTTCGTCTTTCCAACTTTCGATCCAGCGAAAATATGGCAATCAAAATCATAATAAAAATTCCACATATTGTATTATAAAAATAACTCTCTTTCATAAGGACATATCGTACAATACAAAAGAGCACCAGGTCAGCCATAAAACAAGCCGTCAATACCCGATATCTCACTTTCGGCTGGATTTTCCGAACAAAAGGAATCCAGGGTGACAACAATCGGATAAATAAATCCTGTAGCCATTTCATTTTTTACTCACCATTCCTCTCAATGCAAAATTGCAATCACCGTCTGAAATAGGATAACAATATCTTTCCAAAATGAAAATTCCCGGATGTATTCCAGATTATATTTCATTTTTTCCGGTAAAATCTGATTGCAATAAATTTCATCCGGATTTCCTTCCCCACTAAGCAGACGCTCCTCATCTTTATACCGGATACTTGCAGGAGACGTAACCCCCGCCGGCATTAACAAGGTAGCATACATCTGGGGCGTATAGGCTTCCACATATTTTTCCACTTCCGGTCTGGTTCCCACAAAAGACATTTCTCCCTTCAGAATATTAAGGAGCTGTGGAAGTTCATCCAAACGTACTTTTCGCAAAAAATGTCCTACTCCTGTAACCCGGCTGTCCCCCTTGACTGTTACCTGACTTCCTTTTTGGGGAGCATCCGACACCATGGTACGAAATTTATATATTTGAAATCGTTTGCCATATGTAGTCACGCGGGTTTGCCGGAAAATTATCTCCCCCGGCGATGTACATTTCACGGCAATGGCGATGATAAGCATAAATGGACTCAGAAACACCAGCAAAAGAACAGAAAAAATAAGATCAAAAATCCGTTTTGCTACTAAACTGCCACGCTTTTTTTGAAGGATATCATAAAACTCTTTCACTTCTTCCCTCTGCATCTGCGCCGGCAACTTCTCCCATTTCATGATATTATCTCCGTCCTTTCACTTCTAATAAAGCTTCTTCAAAAACTGCTATTACAAAGTCAACCTGTTCATCGGTTAACTGGGTATGCAACGGCAACGAAATCTCATTGACAAATTGCTGATAAGCATGAGGATAATCTTCTATATCAAATCCCATATTTCTATATGCGGTAAGCAAAGGAAGCGGCTTGTAATGCACATTTGCAGCCACACCTTTTTCCCCCATGGATTGAATGATGGCGTTCCTTATCTCTCCATCGATTCCCTCTACCCTCAGCAGATACAAATGTCCGCTAGAAATAGCATATTCTGAATGATGAGGTAGATATATCAACTTCACTCCTGTTTTTTTAGAAATGTCATCCATTGCGTCATTGTATTTTTGAATTATTTCCTGACGTCGCTGCAACAATCCCTCGTATCTTTCCAGTTGAGCCAGCCCGATGGCTGCCTGAATATCTGTCATATTACATTTATATGCCGGAAATAAAATATCATACTCCCAGGCACCGGCTTTTGTCTTAGATAAGGCATCTTTTGTCTGTCCATGCAAAGACAATAGCATATATTCCCGGTATATCTCTGCGGAGTCAATGCCGGAAAGCGGTTTCCAAACCACTGCTCCCCCTTCTGCCGTAGTAAGATTTTTTACCGCATGAAAGGAAAAGGAAGTAAAATCTGCCCACTGACCACTTCGTTTCCCCTCTTTCCAGGCGCCAAATCCATGAGCACTGTCTGCCAATACCAAAATTCTTCCTAACGCTTTCTGATAACGGTTTTCGGATGGTTGAAATTCAGATTGTTTCTTTTCCACTATATCAAAAATTCTTTTATAATCACACAACACCCCGGCTACATCCACAGGAAGAATGGCTTTTGTAGCAGGAGTAATTGCCTTTTCCAACTGCTCATAATCCATCTCCAGGGAATCTTTCTGTGTATCCACCATTACTAAACTAGCACCGGTATGGCAAATGGAACTTGCCGTAGCTGTATAGGTATAAGCCGTTGTAATCACTTCATCTCCCGGACCAATACCAAATAACCGCAACGTCATCTCCATGCATGCCGTAGCTGAATTCAAGCAAACCGCTCCATCGGTATGGCAGTATTTAGCAATCTTTTTTTCAAATTCTTTTGTTTTCGGTCCCGTGGTAATCCAACCGGAACGAAGGGTATCCACTACCCCCTCTATCTCCTGTTGGGTAATATCCGGTGGGGAAAATAGTACTTTCATGATTGTTACATCCTTTCTTTATTTCTCCAAAATGCAACAAAAGATTCCTGCATAATACAGAGGAATCTTTTGTTTTATCTCATTTATTAATCTTCATCACCTGGCATAGCAGTACTCTCATCCGCATCGTCGTCTTTTTCATTTTCTACAGACTCCGGTGTTGCTTCCAAAACTTTATTGATTCGTTTTGTTATCTTGGCAACGGAATTATAGTCTGGTACACAAACATACAATTTTCTTGACTGATAAGAGTATGTCGTCTTACTTGCGCCGCTTCCTGCTGCATTTGCATATTTAATTGTCCATTGAGACATATCATCCAATTGCATTTTAGCAAGTGCCGTAATTTCTTTTGTCGACATATTGGTCTGGAAATTCTTGGACGCTGTCTTCAACAACTTCGCATAATTCGGAAGAATGTCCGGCGACATTGCTTTATTCAAAATTGCCTCAATCATATGCTGGTGATCTCTTCCTCGCTGATAATCACCATTGGAAAAATGATGTCTCTCTCGGCAAAATGCCAATGCCTGCTTTCCATTTACATGATTGTAACCCTTTTTGAAACTTGGTCCCCAATCCGAAGTAAAATCATAATCCGAATATACATTTACACCACCAAGCAAATCTACGATTTTCTTCACGCTTGTAAAATTAACGCGGACATAATAATCAATCTTGATGTCATACAGATTTTCCAACGTACCAACGGAACAATCCACACCATGAATTCCTGCATGTGTCAGTTTATCCGGTATTCCATTGGATACGGTCAATGGTACATAATAATCTCGTGGTGTCGATGTCAGCAAAATCTGTTTGGTATTTGGATTCACTGTCACAATCACATTTACATCGCTTCGACTAGTAGTCTTAATGCTTCCATATACATCAATACCACTTAAATAAACATTAAATGGTGTCTTGGTAATATCATCTAGTTTTTCTTCTTCCTCCATCACGGTCTCTACCTTGTGGGTATTTAACACACGCGTATCATCGGAAAAGGTTTTATAATACTCTTCAATCGGACTACGGTTTGCTTCATTGATGATGATAGCATTTACCTCTTTGGCATACAAGGCATCAATCAGGGTATCATTATCCTGATATTCCATAGTCGCCGGCTGCTTTCCTACAGCTGCCTGAACCTCTGCAAGTGCCTTGTCCGTATTGGCACGGTCGTTGGTAGCAAGGATTCCAAAGGTATAGTCCTTGGTGTCATAAATACTTTGCGCCGGATCGTCCTTCAAAACGATGCAAGAAATCTCATCCACTTTCACCTGATGCCCTGCCATCTCATCAATGGCTGAATAAGTATCCACACAATAATATCCGCCACCGATGTAGAAAAGACAAATCAACGCACAAAATACACGGCCTACGATATAAGTCTTATCCGTCATCTGGCTAAATATCCCATATGCCAATAAAAATAAGCAACCAACGATGAGAAGTACAATAAATTTCAATGGAATAAAACCAACGTAAAATGCAACTCCAATCAATGCTGCACTAATCAAAAACTGAACGATTAAAAAAACAAGGCTCAGTTTTCTGCTAAGTAAAGTTTTCACGATATACCTCCAGTTTATCTCTCATTTCGTAGTATTTTGTCTAAAACATAACTATTATATACTATCCCTTTGAAAAAATCAATGCAAAAAGTCGAGAAGTTGCATTTCCATCTAACAAAGGAAAATTTTTTGCAACAAAGGATTCATCCACATGATAATCCTTTGCTTTGAGACAATTCAATAACGCTTCTTCGCTTTCCAACACCGGACCTGGGACAAAATTCCGATAATCCCGGTAAAAGTTTCTGCCCCTCTGCTCAAATTCTTTTAAATCATAGGCATAAAAGAGCATCGGTCTTTCCAACAAACAATATTCAAATACGATAGAAGAATAATCCGTAATCAAAACCTCTGAAACTGCCAGAAGTGCCGCAATCTCCG
This sequence comes from Eubacterium sp., assembly GCA_022769325.1. GTDB lineage: Bacteria > Bacillota > Clostridia > Lachnospirales > Lachnospiraceae > Eubacterium_F. Next base: position 36,482 of record JALEKC010000157.1, read on the forward strand.
AATAGTCAGAAACGTGATATATCTTTCCTGCATAGGGTTCAAAAAAACTTTCCCGAATATTTTGAGCAACATGGGGATGAAGACGAATCAACAAAACTTCATCCTCTGCCAAACTCTCCTCCACTGCTTTCAGATTCAGATGCAGCGTGGGATTGGAAACTTCACTGTCACGAAATGTAGGGGCATACAAAATGCATCTCTTTCCCTGCAATTCCGGATAGTCCCGGTAAAACTTCTTTTCCTTATCCTGCATATATTGTTTGTTTAGCATCAAATCCGTGCGGGGATTTCCAATTACAAAGATATGCTCTTTGTCAATTCCAAATGCACTGGCATATTCTTTTGCAACATTTTCTGAATTCACAATCAAATGGGTAATCCTTTGATTGGCAAGGTATTCCAGTCTTTTCAAACTACCTATGTTGACATCCTGACCAAACCGTTTGATGGTTCCGGTTCCGTGCCACAATTGAACCACTTTGGTATGCTTTGAAAAATTCAAATAGGCCATTGGCAAAAACTCATTATCTAAAAAAACATAAGAGGACGTGGCCAAATGGTATGCCTTTTTTATAAAAAAATCAACGGGGTTCCGAATGGTATTTTTCCTGGTAAACCAAATCTGTTCATAGTCCGGTTTTTCCTGCCACAATCTTCGGGACACGATTCCAATATTTCCATCTTCTCCGGCATCATGGGTGGCAATCAGAAATACTTTCTTTTCTTTTTGTGGACAGAGGCGGAACATATAAAAAAATACTGCAAATAACAGATATCCTGCCTTCTTTATCATGTTTCACTCTTCCCCAGTCCCAAATCTTCTTTGATTTTCGATGTAGAAATTCCTTCGGTTCTTGGAAGATATACAACCTCACAATACTCTTTCAAAAAGTCAAATTTTCCGGTCCAGTCATCTCCCATGACAAACACATCTACTTGATTATTCACAACATCATCAATTTTTTGCTCCCATGTGTACTCCGGAAGCACTTCATCCACATATTTGATTGCCTCTAAAATAATCTTGCGATCTTCAAAGGAATGATATGCCTTTTTCCCTTTAATCGCATTAAATTCATCGCTGGATAATACAACAATCAAATAGTCTCCAAGTTCCTTTGCACGTCGAAGCAGATTGATATGTCCCACATGCAACAAATCATAAGTTCCATACGTAATTACTTTTTTCATCTTCTTACCCTCCGTAATCTTTTCATTTTCACGAATTATCCCGCTCCATACCAAGCTTTTCATCATACAAATCCACGATGTCTTCCACATCCCCCTGGGCAATCAAGCGGCCCTGCTCAAGTAAAATACCTTTGTTGCACATGCGCAACACCTGATCTGTAGAATGGGATACGAATAAAACCGTAACACCCTTATCAAACATACTTTGAATTCGTGCCTCACATTTTTTTCGGAAGCGCTTGTCTCCCACACTCAATACCTCATCCAGAATAAGGATTTCCGGTTCTACCACCGTAGCAATAGAAAAGCCCAATCTGGCTTTCATACCTGACGAATAGTTCTTCACCGGCACATCTATAAACTTTCCCAGTTCAGAAAATGCCACGATATCATCATATTTTTTATCGATAAATTCTTTGGAATAGCCGAGAACAGCTCCGTAAAGATATATATTTTCCGCTCCGGTATATTGTTTATCAAATCCAGCTCCCAGTTCCAAAAGAGGAGCAATTTTCCCAAAGCATTCCACTTTTCCTTCCGTAGGTTTCAGAACGCCGGCGATTACTTTAAGCAAGGTACTTTTTCCGGCACCATTGAGACCCATGATTCCTACACGATCCCCCCTACTTATCTCAAAATCTACATCTTTCAATGCCCAGAACTCTTGATACATCAATTCCTTTTTCAGCATTTTTATCACATATTCTTTGATATTGTCCACTTTTTGCGAACTCAAATTAAATTTCATGCTTACGTGATTCACACGCAAAGCGATTTTTTTCTTTGCCATAAAATCTCCGTCCTCCATCCGGTGGTCTTCTATTCTTCTCTTATATGTTCAAAATAAAGGTATCCTGCTTCTTATAGAACAAGATCATACCAAGTGCCAGTGCAGCAAAACTTACTCCAAAAGTATAACCTAGCATAACCATATCAAAGGGTTGGCCAAACAAGGCACGTCGAAAATTATCAATAATTCCAAACAAAGGATTGAGCTTAATCAACATTCCCTTATAGCCTTTCAATCTACTTGCAAAATAGAAAATCGCACTGCAATACATGATTAACATCAGCATAACACTCCATAAGTACTCAATGTCACGGAAAAAGACACAGAGTGTCGCCAAAATCAGTCCCACTCCCACACAGAGTATCAGAAGGTTAATCAAAGGAACGATGGACAAAAACATATATCCATTCATAGGGGCCTTGTATGACCCTGTGAAGCAGAAAAATACCATAACCCCCACCAGAACCACAAGGGAAATCAGGAATATGACGAAATTCGACAAAATTCCGGACAATGGGTACATATATTTAGGTACATATACTTTTTTTATCATCGCTCCATTGGCACGAATGGACTTCATCGCACTATTGGTGGATGATGAAAAGAACGAATATAGTAAACGTCCTGTCAGTACATAAACTGGAAACGGCACTCCTATAAAAGCTTTATCCTGTCCTGTCCTGCCAAGCATTTCTTCAAATACAAAACTAAGTACCATCATGGTAAGAAGTGGTTCAATCAGTGTCCACAATATTCCAAGATAGGATCTTCGATATTTTAATTTAATATTTTTCTTAGCCAGTTCTCCCAATAAATATCGATATCTGTTGAAGTTTTTTAAAACCTGCGACATAGTATCCATACCATCCTTTTAATCTTTTATCATTTTTGGTTGCAAATTGCATTTTCAATCATTTGATTATATCACTAATAATCATATTTCGTCAACTATATTATTTTTTCACTAACAAAAGATTGACATATTTGACTCGTATGGTATTATTATATTTGTGATTTTATGTACATCTAACAACGAATTTATGATTTAGAATGGAGAAATGAACATGTATAACATGGAAAAACAACACAAATTAGGTAAATTACATGCATTAGAGCGAATTTGTCTTCTTCTTGATGAAGATTCTTTTCGTGAAATCGGCTCGAATATTACAAACTTAGAAGATGCTTTCAATATCAAAAAGGGCCAGTTTCCTTACGATGGTGTAATTACCGGCTACGGAACCATTGGTGGCAAAAAAGTTGTCATCTATTCGGAAGACTTTACTGTAATCGGCGGTACACTGGGAAAACAGCACGGATACAAAATTGCCAATGCCATTAAGATGGCCATTGAAAATCGTTGTCCGGTTATCGGAATCAACGATTCCGGCGGTGCACGTATTCAGGAAGGTGTCAATGCTCTTGCCGGGTATGGTGAAATTTTCTACTATAATACCATGGCATCCGGATATATCCCACAAATTTCAATCATTGCGGGAAACTGTGCCGGTGGTGCTGTATACAGCCCGGGAATCACAGATTTTATCTTTGTTATTGATGATATCAGCCAGATGTTTGTCACCGGTCCAAAAGTAATCAAGAGTGTGACCAATGAAGATATTACTGCATCCAGTCTCGGCGGTGCAAATGTTCATGCCCAACGCAGTGGTGTGGCTCATTTCCACAGCACTTCCGAAAAAGAATGTTTCAAAAAGGTACATCAGCTTTTGGATGTCATTCCTCATTGTTATGAAGATGGATGCATCCATACAAAACCAGATACTTCTCTTCTTCCTTACAACAAGAATATGCAGTTTAATGAGGCATTATCCAATATTATTCCGGAGAAGAGCAATCAAGCCTATGATATTCACAGTGTCATTGACGGCATTGTAGATGAAGACTCTTTTATAGAAGTTCAAGAGGAATTTGCCAAAAATGTAGTGGTAGGTTTTGGACGATTGAAGGGAATTACCATTGGTATTGTATCTAACCAGCCAAACTTTATGGCCGGCGTCTTAGATTGTGATGCCAGCGATAAAGCTGCTCGCTTTATTCGTTACTGCGACGCTTACAATATTCCGATTATTACCTTGACAGATGTTCCCGGCTTCCTTCCGGGCAAAGATCAGGAATACAAAGGAATTATCCGTCATGGTGCCAAATTACTGTATGCTTATTCCGAAGCTACTACCATTAAGATTAATGTTATTTTGCGTAAAGCTTATGGAGGAGCTTATATTGCCATGAGCAGTAAACATTTGCGTTCGGATTTTGTATATGCATGGCCTACCGCTGAAATTGCTGTTATGGGTGCCGATGGTGCTGCTGACATTTTATATGGTAAGCAGATGAAAGCCATGAATCCGGCTGAAAAAGCAGCTTTCCGTCAGGAAAAGATTGATGAATACAATGAAAAATTCATGAATCCGGGAATTGCTGCCATGCACGGATATGTGGATGAAATCATCAAACCGGAAGCCACCAGAGAACGCTTATATGGCGACATTCTCATGCTGTCGGACAAGCGCTCTTTGGATGCCATTCACAAAAAACACGGCAATATTCCGTTGTAATATTTATTAACCATGTTGATTTAAGGAGTTTATCATGATTTTTTCAACTTATCAATTTGTACTTATCTTTTTACCAATTACCTTTGCCGGTTATTTTCTTTTGCAACATTTCAAATATGAAACACTGGCAAAATTATGGCTTGTCTTGGCTTCCTTTTTCTTCTATGCACAGGGAAGTCCGGATTTCTTCCCGTTCTTTCTGGGAAGTGTCGTGGGAAACTACGTAGTGGGAAATTGTCTTAGCAAATTACAGGGAGCCGAGCACCGAATTGAACGAGGTCTCCTTTTTACCGCCGGCATTCTGGGGAATGTAGGATTACTGGGTTATTACAAATATACCGACTTCTTTATTAAGAATGTGAATTTCATCGCCGGAACCCATATTCCTTTGCAGCATATCATTCTTCCCATTGGTATCTCCTTCTTTACCTTCCAGCTGATTGCTTTTTTGGTGGATTCTTTCCGGGGGGAAACAAAGAATTATGATATCATTGACTATTTGTTATTTATCACTTTCTTCCCGCAGTTGATTGTAGGACCTATTATCCATCATGCGGAAGTGGTTCCCCAGTTTGAGGACAAAAAGAACCATCGATTGAATTTTGATAATGTGGCTCTTGGTATTTTTATTTTTTCCATCGGCTGTTTCAAAAAAATGATGCTGGCAGACCCACTTACAACAGATGCTCAGGGATTTTTCAACAATGTTAATGACCATCTGCCATTTATCCAATCCTGGTTCCATTCCATTGAATATACCGTATCCTACTATTTCGACTTATCCGGATATGCGGACATGGCAATTGGACTTGGATGGATGTTCAATATCAATATCCCTCAAAACTTTAATTCACCCTATAAAGCAAAAGATTTTCAGGAATATTGGCAGAGATGGCATATGACCCTTTCCCGTTTCCTGAGTTCTTATATCTTTCGAAATGTTTACCGTCGAGGTGTCAAATATCGTAACTATTATGTCGCTTCTATGTGTACCTTTCTCGTTTCCGGTTTTTGGCACGGCGCCGGCTGGACGTTTGTTGTTTGGGGACTTGTAAACGGTATTTTGGTATGTATTGCTTCTTATCGAAACAAACATGATATGAAAACACCATTGTGGCTTGGTGTTCCACTTACCTTTATTCTCGCTGTTTTGGTGCGTGTTTTGTTTGTTTCCAATACCTTTACCGACGCTTGGTATGTCCTTCGTGGAATGTTCAACTTCTCTTCCCTTCATCTGTCTTCTATCAAGGATGCTTTGATGGGCAATTGGGAAATGTGGCTTTTAAACTTGTTTGGACTTGCTATTTGTTGGTTTGCTCCAACAACCAAGAAAATGACCGAACATTTCAAACCAAACTGGAAATACCTTCTTTATGCAGCCACCCTGCTGATTATTTGTCTTCTCAACATGGATAAGGTTGTACAATTCCTTTACTTCCAGTTCTAAATTTATAGAAAGGTATGACGGAAATGAATGCAAAAAAATGGACAATAAGTTTTGTCATTATTATCCTTATATGTCTTCTCTTTATCATGGGAACCAATTTTTTTGTAGACCCTTATGGCTATTTTGGTTCTTGTAAAGGGGAAAATTATACCATGGATGAGGAAGATTACCTGCGGGAACAAAAAGCAGAGCATATAAAATACCATGGCAATGAATACGATGCCTTTTTAGTCGGTGGGTCCAAAGCCGGAGCCATTCATAGTGATAAATTATCTGAAATTGACGGATACAAGTACTATAATTGCTGGCTTTTGTCCGGAAATTTTGAAGACTATTACACCTATTGCAAATATATTATCAATACGGCTCATCCCAAAAAGATTCTCCTGCACATCTCGACTTCCGAGATTGCCCAATTTGACCGGGAAGCTAAGGGAGATATCTACGAAGTTCCCGCCGTCATCAGCGGGAAATCCAAAGTGGCAGAAGTTACAAAATTCTTATTTAAAAATCTTTCTGTCAGTTGGGATACCATCACTTCCAAAGAAGAATCTTATCCGGTGCAAAAAACCGGAGAAAGAAATCTTTCGAAATATTATGCTTTTTATCAAACCCATAAAGACAAAAATGCCTATTATGACTACCTGATGAAGGCACAAGTTGACCCCTATCTTCCCCGTTTAATCAATGGCACAAAAGATAAGGCGGATTTGGTCAATTCCAACATCACGTATTTAAAGAAAATCAAACAACTCTGTGATAAAAACCAGGTTGAGTTGAATGTTTTTCTTGGCTCCCTATTTATCGGTGAGATGGTGGGCTACGAGGGCAATAGTTTTTACAATTGGTTGACGCAAATGGTTGAAATCACCGGTGGACTATGGTGTTTTAATAATTATAATGATTTGGTCTACAATCCATTTAACTATTATAATGCCAGACATTATTATTATGAAATGGGAGACCTTATGATTGAACGCATGAGTGGAAAATCCACGGCATATGATGATTTTGGTATCTATCTGACACCGGATAATATTGCTTCTGAAATTGCCACTCGACGTGCAAAAACAGAGGAAATTCGCCAATATTACAAAAAAACAGGCACCATTCCTCTCAGTGATTATGAGGATGCTTCCAATATCACAAGAAACAGCCCATATTTGAACCAATAAAGATGAATTTCGAAAACATCGCAACAGAAAGGTTGGATTTTATATGACAACAAAAAAATGGTGTATTCGTTTTCTCTGCATCATAATTGCTGCTCTTCTATTCATTATGGGTGTGAACTATTTTTACGATCCCTATGGATATTTTCGCAGCCAAAGCGGCGATTGCTATGTTTTAGATGAAAATGACTACCTGCGAGAACAAAAAGCGCAACATATTAAACATTTCTCCGATCAATACGACGCGTATCTGATTGGTGGGTCAAAAGCAGGTGCTCTTCGTACGGATAAATTAAAAGAACTAGATGGCTATAATTATTATAACTGCTGGGTTCTTTCGGGAAATTTCCAGGATTATGAAGCTTATACCAAATATATTGTAGAGCATACCAATGCCAAAAAGGTACTATTGCAAATCTCTACTTCGGAGATCAAACAATTTGACCGCGAATCTCGTGGAGCTATTTACGAGACACCGGCCATTCTCAGTGGTTCTTCCAAAACCGAAGAAGTTTTTCAATTTTTATTTAAAAATTTAAAGGTTTCTTTCGAGGAAATGTTTGACTCTTCGCCATCGTACCCTTGCATGAAAACCGGCGAAAGAAATTTGACCAAATATTATAACTACTTTAATGAGCACAAAGGTTCCGAAGAATATTATAACTTCCTTTTGAAAAAGAAAGTGGATGAATTTTATAAATATTTGGAAAAAGGCACACCGGACCGCTCTTCTGTCGTCAGCCAGTGTATCGCCTCCCTCAAACGCATGAAAAAAATGTGTGAGAAAAAAGGTGTGGAATTTCAGATTTTCATTGGTTCCGTTTTTGCCGGACAGATGATTGGTTACGAAGGCAGCAGTTTTTATGAATTTTTACGGGAAGTTGTACAGGTTGGTGAGAATGTATGGTGTTTCAACACCTTCAATGACGTTGCCATGAATGTCTATAACTACTATGACATCTCTCACTATTACTATGAAATCGGTGATTTGATGATCGATACCATGGCAGGAAAAACGACTTCTCACGATGGATTTGGTATTTTACTGACTCCGGATAATGTGGAAGAAGAAATTACTCACAGACAGCGTGAATTGGCAAACTGGAAATCCTACTATGAAACCCATGGTACTCTTCCCTTTCAGGGAATGGAGAATGAACAAAGTCTGATTCCGAAAATATATGGGTAAAAACTAAGTAGGCTGACTTCTACTACTCCATTACACGTAAAAAAAGAATTGCAAAACCTGCAATTCTTTTTTTTGGCAACTATTTTGTGATATCGTCTACTGCATCTTCTACACCATCTACCGTATCTTTTACTCCTTCTCCAACACCATCTACCACATCATTCACTGCATTACCGCCTTTATCACCGTCTTCTGTAGCTTCTGCAGAAGCAGATGGTGTCTGACTTGCCTCTGTATCATCTGTTGCTTGTGGAGTATTATTTGGAGTTTCTGTGGCATTGTCTGTGGATGCCGCCGGTGCCGGTGATGTGGTGGTATTTTTATTATCATTACCACCACATCCTGTCAGCATAGCGGCCGTAAGACACATTGTAATTGCAAACATACTAAATTTACGTTTCATGAGATTTCTCCTTTCCATTGCAAAATACTCATTTCATCTTTAGTATGTCACTCTTTTTCTTCTTTATTCAAAATTTCATAAATTTCACAAACGATTTCCCGAATGGACTTATTGTCACAATCAATGGTTTGGTCTGCATAGGATTAATTACAAAGTAACTTTTTCCAATTTCCAAATTTCTTTTGCATATTCTTCAATAGTACGATCGGAAGAGAATTTTCCACTCTTTGCCACATTCAAAAGTGCCATTTTAGCCCACGCTTCACGGTCACGATAAGCGGCATCAACTTTCTTTTGTGCTTCCGCATAGGAGCGAAAATCTTTCAAAATAAAGTATTGATCTGGTCTATCATATCCGTTGGAATCTAAAAGAGAAGAATATATTTCATGGAACAATTCCGCCTCTCCATAGGTTCCATCGATTAATTGATCTACCACTTTTCGAATGTCTGCATCGGAATTGTAAATCTCACGTGGTTGATATTGATTATTATGCTCAAAATCAATAACTTCCTGAGAAGAAAGCCCGAAAATAAATGCATTCTCTTCTCCTACTTCTTCCACAATTTCCACATTAGCTCCGTCCATCGTGCCGAGAGTAGGTGCTCCATT
>JALEKC010000174.1 GCA_022769325.1 Eubacterium sp.
TATCTTTTACTTTTCCAGAGACACAAACAATTGTTGAAGGGATGCACTTGGCAGGAAAGAAAAATGATGATATCATAAAGGTGCGCAATTTGAAGCATGGTTGGGAATTCTTATTTGACTCTATTGATTATCCACTTGATTTTCGCTATATTAAGCAAATGAATCATGAGATAGGAAAAGAAGGAGTTGTGTTAAATGCCGGAATGCTCCGTAACATGGATGTTTCGATTGGGGGCACAGACTGGAAACCAGGAATTCCCGAGGAAGAGATGGTCATAGGAGAACTGGAAGAAATCCTTTCTATGCATTGCACTACAGATAAAGCAATTACATTGATGCTTTACTTGATGAGAAGCCAGTTGTTTGCAGATGGCAATAAGAGAACGGCTCAGTTGTGTGCGAATCAGATTATGATTCAAAGTGGTAGAGGAATTATCGCCGTTCCAGTAAATGAACTTCAAGATTTTACAGAGCTTTTAATTGAATACTATGTGACAAACCGTATGACGGATATAAAAAAGTTTATTTATGACAAATGTATTGATGGACTTGCTATAAATAGAGGGTTGACGATACAGGAAGAAATGTCGCCGTATGAATTTATTAAACGCTCCAAAGATATTTCCAATGCGAGAAATAGAGAAAACAGGGATTGAAGATTTCTTCCAGCCCCTCCTGGAGAACATAATTCTAAAAATTCCGGTCACCGTTGACGGAGAGGAGAAACTGGAAGAAAGAAAAGTAACCGAAGTTGGTTTTGTGGATGCCGGTTTGGACGATTCAGACAGCTGGAAGAGATATTTGGAGACGATTACGATTCCTGCCAGTGTTACGCTGCCGACTTCTTTGGAAACCATAGATGGCAGTGCTTTCCGTGGTTGTAGCAGTCTGACCGGTATCACTTTTCCAGAGGGGTTACTTACGATAGGTGATGAATCCTTTATGGAGTGTACCGCATTGACGTCAATGGCCTATAAGAAGATTTTGAAAAACAAGGGTGTAGGGAAAAAAGTAACCATTAAAAAATAGTACATATTTTATCATATCATGAGAAAAAGAGCAGAGAACCGAAAATGGCCTCTGCTCTTTTGTGATAAAAAAACGGTATTTATTCCATATTTGTCAAGAAAGCAACAAAAAATGAACTAAAAGTGACAAAAAAGACGTGAAATTATTTAAAAAATATGTTATACTTATTATAATTATGCAAAAATGCATTTTGGAGGTGGTGTATTATTTCATGAAAAAAGGCAAGAAAAAGGGTAAGAAAGTGATCGTTGGTATCTTACTGGGTCTGACTTTTGTATTGCTGGTACCTTTGTTATGTTTTGGAATCGTTCAACTTTTCCAGAAGTCGGAGGCGGTTCCAATCGAGCAAATCGGTTCTCTTTCCAAAAGAGATGTCGCCATTGTGCCGGGAACTTCCGGCTATCAGGGGTCGATTACGGCAAAGTCAGAGGATCGCTTGCAGGCGGCGATTCAGTTGTATCATGCGGGACTTGTGTCACAGATTATTGTTTCGGGGGATGAAAACGAGGTAACTCCTATGACACAATATCTGATGAGGAAGGGGATTCCATCCGAATGTCTGGCGAGTGACTCGCATGGGATTGATACCTATGAAACCATCGCGAGAGTGAAGGAAAAATTCGGGGATTTGTCTTGCTATTTTTGCACACAGAAGTTATACAGCAGTCGTGCCGGTTATCTCATGGACCGGCTGGGTGTAGATGGTTCTGTGGTGAATGTGGATACCATGTACTACAGCAATGCCGGGAAAAGTGCGGTAAGAGAGTTTTTGGCGGCCACAAAAGCCGTGTTCGAGCCCATTGTGCTGTTTGGCAAGGCCAAAACTTCTGTTGAGAAAGAAGACTTTATCACAGTGGAAAAACCGGTGGAAAACTCCCATTTCGTTTATTCGGATGAAGTAGAGACCCCGGAGGACTGCAAGGTTGTGGATGAGAATCCGGAGGATGACTACGATGTACAAAAAGCCGTGGCCTACGCCAGGACTTATGCTTTCGAGAGAAATCCGGCATATGGGCGGTTTGAATCAAATTGTACCAATTTTGTCTCCCAATGTCTCGTGGCAGGCGGGATTGCCATGAAAGGAAAACCGGAGATATCTGAGAATAACCGCTGGGACGTCTCGGGCAAAAAGACGGAATGGTATAGTGGTGCAGAGCAGTGTGACACAGATGGCCTTACCCACTACAGTATGAGTGAGAGCTTTGTCAAAACTGATGCCTTTTTCGAGTATTTTACCGAAGAACTGGGGTATACCTTTACCAATTATGAGAACACTTATGAAGGCAATTTGAAATGCTATGAAGAGATGGCGGCCGGGGATGTATTGGTTCTCTACAATGAGGATGGAACTGTTTCCCATCTGGGACTGGTTAGTGGCATGGGGGAGAAGAATGCGTATTACTGTGGAAATACGACAGAGCGTCGGGATTTCTCAGTATTTACCATTAATGAGCAGACATATTCTCAAATAGGAATTTTGCATATGTCTAAAAAAAGAAAATAAGGAGGATGACAAAAAAATGGAAAAACAAAGTATAACAAGGAAAGTACAGCGTTTCGCTCTTTTGTGTAGTATGTTTATCATGGCATTTTTCTTTGCCATGACAAATTGTCGGGAAGCAAAGGCTGGTGAGTGGGACAAAGGGAAAAAAGGGT
>JALEKC010000022.1 GCA_022769325.1 Eubacterium sp.
ATTCGATAATTGACCGTACATGCTTCACTGTCCACATGCCGTAAATATGAAAAAATGCTTTGAAAGAATTGTAACACAAAAAGCCAGGGGATGCAAGAAAAATTTTCCCGGCAGAATCATTGTTTTTCAGAAAAAAATCAGACTGCGATAAAATCCCACTTGAAACATCACATCAAGAGTGTTAAACTAGTCATATAAAAGGTGCTGCCGATAGACGGCCAGCCCTAAGTAATTATGTTAAAGTCAAAACGACCCCGTTCATCTTACCAGGACTAACGGCGGTCGTTTTTGCTTGTGTTTTTATGCTCTTCGTCTTCTTTCCTGCGGTCCAACCTCTCGATTTTCTCCACAAGCCTCCCAACTGCAACTCCGGCTCCAAATACGGCAAGAACAAATCCTGCCAGTGTTATTACTCCGACAATTAAATACCGCAGTTTCCATCCGCATAATTTCCTATATTTATGGCCGGGCTTCTGGCCATACTGGTATCCCTGGAAGGGATTTCCCATCTGCTGCGCCGTCGTCAGTTGGCGTAGCCACCGCTACGCCGCCTTCCTCCGCCTTGCATATGAAAAATTCTGCTGGATATAATCCTGCGACATTTAACTGCCGGAGTAATATGTATTCCATCATCATAATCACACCACCCTCCTTTCCTATCGGAGGGCTTTTATTGCATCCTTATTCAGAAGGGCCAGCCGCCTACCATCTCATGAGCTTACACTCAAGAATAACACCTCAATAAGATTTTAGAACGTTTTTTCTTGTTTTGTCAATAGTTTTTTGGATTGTTTATAAAATTTTTCTTTTACCTGACTTCTTCCGTGATTCTTACCTATTTTTCCACTCCTATAGTCCAACTCATTTTCATTGATTTTTCTGTATCAATCAATGATATGCGCTTCCCACTTTTTCTTCATCTTCTCAATATCTGTTTCACTGTAAAAATGTTTTACATATGGCTCTGCAAAACATTTATCAAAATAAGCTCTGCTTATCTTAAGTTCTTCTTTTGCCTTTTTGTAAACATCAGCATACCAAAAATCATCTGAAACATTATGGCTTTCTAATTTGTATTCTTCCTTTATTCCCAGCCACTTTAATATCTCAGGATATATATCATTTAATCGTTCTAACTGATATACAAATACCTCGCATTTTTCTGACTGTATCACAGAATAACCTTTATCCTTATCAAAAGGATAATCTAAAATATTCAGAATATTTTCCTGAAATTCCGGAATGAACTTTTGAATCAAACGACCAAATGCACCTGCACAGGTAAGGCAGGCATTTTCTCTATCATCATTTTGTCGGATTGTTTTATCCTCTATATACCCTTCCATATTCAGCCAAAGATTGAACAGTTTTTGTAAATTTCCTCCATCTTTCCAGTATTCTTCTCTGGTTGTAAAAATATTATCGCCACCCATTTTTATCTTCTCAAACAAAGAGGATAAGTTCTGACTAATGGGCTCTCTTACTGCTGTTATGACTTTAATTTTTTCACCAATATTATCCATAACGTCATGATGATATATCATTGGTCTATGCCAGAGATTAAACACCGAAATTCTCGTCTGCTCAATCAATCTTTGCACCGTATAATCCCCCACTTTCTGAGGCATACAAATTAGGCACAATTCATCCGAAGCATTACATATTATGTGATGATACATCATATATTCATCATAATGAGCCCATGTTCTCATTTCTTCTTTCGATTTTTCCCGATATGCCGGATTCGATTCGATTAACTCCTTTTTTAATAATGTTTCTAACCGAATCTTTCCCTCCCCCTTATATATCACCTGATGAATTCCCAGCGCCAATACTTGCTGATACACCTCTTTATCATATTTATCGACAACTGCAATCTGAACAAGAATATCATCTTCTTTTTCATTTTCCCGTTTTAACTCGATTGGTGATAAGACCTTTTTGCCAAAAAGCAACTCTCCCCAGCATTTTTGATTATTATCACAAAAAGCAAATGTTTCTATTCCAAAATGCATAAGGTCATGATAAATCTTTATCCCACTTCCACCTGTTCCCCAGATAACAATTCTATGTTTCCTATAGATTGATAATTTATCATCGATCTTAGATATTCGAATCATTCTTTTTCCTCTCTACATTATCAATTATACTGTTTTATCATATTATATAATCTGTCTTCATAAGACATCTGAAATAACCTATAATTTTCATCAAATGATTTACAATATTTATAATCTTCTTCATTCAAAATCAAATTACAATAGCCATCAATAATGATATCTTTACATTTTTGACCGTTTAGCGAAAATACATGTTCACACACATGCATAATCTTTATATTTCCTTTGTTGTTATTTTTAATCTCTTCAATCAT
>JALEKC010000053.1 GCA_022769325.1 Eubacterium sp.
CGCATTGCCTAAATCAGAACAGCAATCTTCGACGGGGAATTCAACGGAGACCAGTGACGGTGATGTGGCGAAGCAATATGCACAGAATGTATTGGAACTGGTTAACAAAGAGCGGAGCGCACAAGGGCTGTCGCCGCTTACGCTGGATGACTCTCTCTGTCAGGCTGCCCAGATACGGGCCGGGGAAATCACATCAAAATTTTCTCATACACGTCCTGACGGCACGACCTGCTTCACTATTCTAAAAGAATTGGGAATATCCTACCGGGCAGTGGGAGAAAATATCGCTGCCGGCCAGTCCTCTCCTCAAAGCGTCATGGAGAGCTGGATGAATTCCCCGGGGCACCGGGAGAATATATTGACCGGGTCCTTTACTAAGCTGGGAGTGGGGTATGTGAAAGCCGAAGACGGATACCGGTATTACTGGGTTCAGATGTTCAAGGGGTGATATAGGAAAAGATGAGGATTAAAAAATAACCTTATGGAAAAAGAGAATTGTTATGCTTGAGTTTCCACAAAATGCAATTAAAAACAGTTGATTTGTAAAAAAATGCACGACAAGAAATCCCGCGATGTACGGGACGAGAAACATATGGTTTGAAATAGTTATTCTAGAAATACAAAACGCAGTTGCCGGTATCGAGGTCGTTTTGTTTTGAACCATCCTCGAATTCCCTCTTTTGCATAGGCAAGGATACCGGAAATGCCAGATGAAAAACGGTAGTAATTAAAATACACTTTTTTCCGGATAGGAGCTGCTTTTTCCAGAATAGCAACCTTAAGTTTATTGGTTTCTGATTTCATTGAAATCTGTGCAAGAAAAGCCATAGCTGCGGTGATATAGAAATTCAATGCATTGATTGAAGCTAACTTCCTTACTCGAAAGTTTTCAAACTGAAATTTTTGTTTCTTACAACGGAAATATTCTTCAATCCGCCAGCGAGAAAAGTACAGTTTTGCCACCTTTATTACATCTTCTTTTGAGGAGATGTTTTGATTGGTAACAAGCATCATCGGATGTTCTGTGATACCATAAACCAAGACGAGATAGATATCTTTCTTGGATGCGGTGATCTGGACTTTGACATGGGAAAGATACGCATCATGATTTCTCCCATGATAGAAAAGAGGCAGTTTAACTTTTCCTTTTCTGCGGGAACACAACTCAGTGGCAGGAACCCATTTGTTACGGAAAAAGAGCTTGCGTTTTGATGTAAGACGAATCACATACTTCTGCTCAAGTTCGTCTAATTTTAAAAACATCTTGTTATCGTCATATCCTCTGTCCATAACAAAAGTAGCATTTTCAAAAAGCCCTGCCCCAGTTTCAATAGCAGAGAAAGTGATGGAATTAGTGGATTTATAACCTTTTTCAGAAGAGGAATGAACGCGTGAAAAGATGCTGACAGGATGCCCGCTATCCGTCATTACACAGGCTTCGGTAACATGATACCCTTTTTTGTATATGTTTTTAACGGATGTACTTTCGGAGCCATCACGAACAGTTCCCAATGCTTCGAACTTAAAACCATCTGGCTTGACAACATCGGAATCATCGATGTGAATGACTGGTTCAGAGGGAACCCAACGTTTTATGAGATTGCGATAATTGTTCCATGACACGTCAGAAACGCCTTGTTCCAGATGGGAAGAAAGTCGATCAACAACATTGATCTTTTGGGAAGGCTCGAGAAGAGAATCCGCAATGTCTGTCAAAAGACAACTTTCGGATGCCAGTATGCCGTAAGTCATATCGGCGGAAAACTTTTTCTGAGGTTTGGATAAGGAATTGGAAATTTTATCTGAAAAAGTTAAAATTTCTCTTTTCAATTGGTAGGTATTTGATGTAAAATAAGTCATAAGGAATCCTTTCTGTATTTGTTTAGTGAGATTTTTGTTTGACGACTTTATTTTACACCAAAACAGAAAAAGATTCCTTACTTTTTTTCGGTTTTTTGAAATCTGTGGATAAGTCAAGTGGAGTTGTAGGAAGAAATGCGGAAACTCAAGTATCCGTTTTCCTTGACAAGTTTTTTTAGAAATACTATACTATACAGAACACACTGGGAGGAATGAAGAGAATGAAAATTCAATTATCGGAACATTTTAATTACAAAAAACTATTACGATTTGTATTGCCATCGATTGTTATGATGATATTTACCTCTATATATGGAGTAGTGGATGGCTTCTTTGTATCCAATTATGTGGGAAAGACGGCATTTGCCGGAGTAAATTTGTTGATGCCTTTTATCATGGCATTATCTGTTCTTGGATTTATGATAGGAACTGGAGGAAGTGCTATTGTAGCCAAAACTTTGGGAGAAGGGAAAAGAGAAAAAGCCAATGAATATTTTTCCATGCTTATTTATATTACCATTGCCAGCGGAATTCTTTTTATGATTCTTGGGATTTTATTGACCAAACCTATAAGTATCGCGCTGGGAGCATCTGGAGAATTATTGGATAACTGCATTTTGTATGGCAGAATTATTTTTCTTTCCATGGCACCATTTATGTTGCAAAATGTATTTCAATGCTTTTTTGTAACCGCAGAAAAACCACAATTGGGGTTAAAAGTCATTATTCTGGCTGGGGTCACCAATATGGTGCTAGACTATCTGTTTATTGCCATATTTCACTGGGGACTGGCAGGCGCAGCTCTTGCTACCGTATGTGGAGAATGCGTAGGCGGCTTGACTCCGCTTTTGTATTTTGGACGGAAGAATAGCAGCCCCTTTCGGTTGGGAAAGACGAAATTGTATCTGGACGTTTTGGGAAGAACATGTACCAATGGTTCTTCTGAATTGATGTCAAATCTATCAACATCCATTGTTAATATGCTTTTCAATTTTCAATTGATGCACTTTGCCGGTGAAGATGGTGTGGCCGCCTATGGAACAATTATGTATGTGAATTTCATTTTTATAGCCATATTTCTGGGATATTCTATTGGTAGCGCACCTATCGTCAGTTATCATTATGGGGCAAGAAACCATGGAGAATTGAAAAACCTGCTTAAAAAAAGCCTTACCTTGATTAGCATATGGGGGGCTGGATTATTTGTTGTGGCACAGTGCATTGCTTCTTTTCTGGCCCACATTTTTGTTGGTTATGATGTGGCCCTTTTTGAACTTACAAGGCATGGATTTCGCATTTATTGTCTGGCTTTTTTAATAAATGGCTTTAATATTTATACATCTTCCTTTTTTACTGCCCTCAATAATGGTTTGTTATCTGCCTTGATTTCCTTCTTGAGGACCCTTGTGTTCCAGGTGGCAGCTGTTCTTTTGCTTCCTTTGATTTTTGGAATCGATGGAATATGGGGAGCTGTTTTTGTGGCAGAAATATTGACATTATGTATTACCATAATATGTTTGGTTCGTAATCGGACAAAATATCATTATGGTTGAAAAACGTTACAAAAATCACAAAAAAACAAAGAAAAACGTTACAAAAAATTGACAAAAACAAAGAAAAATGTTACAACCATAGAAAGAAAATTAGATTTGGAGGTGGAGCATGTTACGTAGAAAAGCCTATGATAGTCTTTTGGAATGGAAAAATCAAAATGGAAAGAAGGCGCTTTGCATTATAGGAGCAAGGCAAATTGGAAAAACAACTTTAGTAAGAGAATTTGGGGCAAAGGAGTATGAGCATTTTGTTGAAATCAATTTTGTGACAGACCCGATGGCACAGGAGATTTTTTCGGGAAGCCTGGATGCAGAGAGAATTTTGACAAATTTAACTGCATATGTGCAAAAAGAGATGGTTCCAGGAAAAACATTGGTACTATTTGACGAGATTCAAGAATGCCCAGAGGTTCGTACTGCAATTAAATTTCTGGTAGAAGATGGAAGATTTGATTATATTGAATCAGGCTCTTTGCTTGGTGTACGCTATAAAGAAATACGTTCGTATCCGGTTGGATTTGAGGAAATATTTTATATGTATCCGATGGACTTCGAAGAGTATTTGTGGGCTAACAATGTTCAGGAAAAGACTGTTTTGTATTTAAAAGATTGTTATGAAAAACGGATATCGGTGTCCGAGTCCGTACACCACACCATGTTGCAATTATTTTATAGTTATATTGTAGTTGGAGGAATGCCGGATGTAGTGCAAACATACGTTGATACCAATGATATTGGAAAGGTGGTAAAACTCCAACGGGATATTTTGGAATTGTATCGGTTGGATATTGCAAAATACGCTTCTGGAAGTGATAAAATCAAGATTCAGTCGGTTTTTGACAGCATTCCTGCGCAATTAAATGAGAAAAACCGTCGTTTTATGTTAAGTAAGATTGATAAAAATGGTCGTCAAAATCGTTATGCGGAAGGTTTTCGGTGGTTAGAGGATGCGGGGGTTGCTTTACCGTGTTACAACGTAACAGAGCCACAACCACCATTGCAGCTTAATGAAAAACATAATTTATTTAAACTGTTTTTGAATGATACAGGATTATTGTGTGCCGCCTGTATGGAAAATGTACAGTTTTCATTGCTTAAAGGTGATTTGTCAATTAATCTTGGAAGTATTTTGGAAAATATAATGGCTCAGCAACTGAGATGTAATGGCTTTCATTTGCATTATTTTGATTCCAAAAAATATGGTGAAATTGATTTTGTCCTGCAGAAAGGGAGCAAACTTTGCTTGCTTGAAGTGAAATCAGGGAATGATTTTAAAAAGCATGCAGCAATGAATCGAGTATGTGATGTTAATCAATGGAAAATTGATGAAGCTGTTGTTTTTTGTAAAGGAAATGTTGAAAGGACAGGGAAAATTATATATTTTCCATGGTATTTTATAATGTTTTTTAAACCAGATTCCATTCCCCAAAACCTGAAATTTACTGTGGATATCAGCCAGTTGTAAACACACATTTACCCTTTCCTTACTCAATTGCCATGCTCCGACATGATGAGAACATCATCTGCAAATGAAAAATACCAGTAAAGGTTGATTTCTGAAGCAATTTAGTTTAAACTAGTACAATGAAAAAGCATAGAAGGGAATCGAATGAAAGATGAGAAAAAGAGAGACAAAAGCAAGGTTTTTTCGTTGTGCCGGTTTCATAGTTGGAGCAGTATTCATGAGCGCTACGTTAACAGCTTGCGACACTAAAACAACGGAAAATAAAGATGAGACAATTGTAGAACAAGTGGTGAGCCAGGCAGATACGCAGACGACAGATGTTTTAAGTGCATTATCTATGCCTAAAATTTCTTCCGACAACATTGACTCCCAAAACAGTGTGATAGATACTTCTTATCAGAAGGATGCCGAGATTGAAAAGATGCTTACCTCTGGAAAGTATACGTGGAAAAATCCAAAGGTAATGCTGAATCCCTATGGAAATTCTCCCTTGACAGCCTATATTTTATTTCAGACGGATAAAGCTTGTAAGATTAAAATGACAGTCGTAGGGAAATCAGAAAGTACCACTATTTCTGCTACATTTTCCAAAGGGAAAAATCATCGGATACCGGTAGTTGGCTTGTATCCGGACAAAGAAAATGAAATCGTACTTTCTTCTTTGGATGAAAAGGGAAAGGTCATGGAGGAAAAGAGTGTAAAGATTCAGACAGAACCGCTTCCTAAGCAGGTAAAAGGGGCAGTGCGACTGGAAAAGAAAGGGGAAACTTCTGCCTATGCCATGACAATCATTTCCGGACAAAAGACAGTCTATCCTTTTGCTTATGATGAAGCCGGGGATATTCGCTGGTACATAACCATGACCACCGGGTCCTATGGTATATTTCCGCTGGCAGACAAGCGGTTGATTTTCCAGACGGACGAGGCTGAGACGCCAACGGAAGAAAAACCACATACCACATCCATGTACGAGATGGATTATCTTGGCCGGGTATATCAGCAGTACTATGTAAAAAATGGAATTCATCACGAAGTGATTGAAAAAGAGCCTGGGGGCAATTTGTTTGTATTATCCAGTTCCATAGCCGGACATACGGAAGATGTTGTGATGGAAATTGACCGGAAGACCGGTAAGATTGTGAAAGAACTTGACATGAAGGAAATATTTGACAAGACCTATCGTAACAAGGTGGATTGGGCTCATCTGAATACAGTTTCTTACAAAAAAGAGGATCATAGTATTCTTTTATCTCCACGAAATCTACATTCGGCAGTAAAGGTGGACTGGAAGACAAAAAAGATAAAATGGATATTGACCAATCCGGAGATGTTTAAGGGAACCAAGCAGGAAGATAAAGTGTTAAAGCCGGAAGGAAACATAAAATGGCATTTTCAGCAGCACAGTGTATATGAAATTCCATACGATTTGGATGGCAATCCTGACACCATTCATGTGATGCTATATGATAATCATTGGCAAACCAAGAGAAAGGTGGATTTCTGGGATGGCGACACCAATTCTTATGTATCCGTTTACACCATTAATGAGAAGAAAATGACAGTTCGACAGGATAAATTATTTTCCAGTGTAAAATCCATCATTACCTCCAATTGTGCGTATCAGAAGTCAAAAAACAGGATGTTTTCTTTTGGGGGATACTTGTATCCATTTGTGAATGGGCAAAAGGGTATGATCTATGAATATGACTATAAGACAGGAAATGTAATCAATCAATATTCAACGAAAAATTATTATTATCGGGGCTATGAGATGGCATTTGACTGGAAGGATTTGAGCGGGAAAATGCCGAAAAAGCCAGACACTATTCACGGTACACTGCAGGCTCCCAAGGAGAAAAAAGAATCCGTTGCAGTGAAAAAAGCAGAAAAGAAAAAAGTGGATGTATCCTTTGCTTTGTACGAGGCAATCTTATATATGACAGCCAATGATCATATGGTATCGAAAGTGGAATTTGTGGGCAAAAAGAAATGCTATCAGATGGATTACAGCAGTGCCGGGAAAGGAATGAAAGAAAAGAGAAACCAGCGATATGCCATTGCTATCCCGTTGTGTAGTTTGGAAAAAGATAGCTATAATATTTATGTATATTATGATGGAAAATGGATTGATGTAGAGAAGACTTTTACGGTAGAGTAGTGCGGGAAAGGAAGAAAATTCATGTGGAAATTACTTAAATTTTTGAAAAATTACAAAAAGGAATCTGTGCTTGGCCCATTATTTAAATTGCTGGAAGCATCCTTTGAATTATTTGTTCCGCTTGTCATGGCATCGATTATTGATAAGGGAATTGCCAGAGGAGATACACCCCATGTACTTTGGATGGGGGCAGTTCTCGTTTTGCTTGGCATCGTGGGACTGGCCTCTTCCCTTACGGCACAATATTTTGCCGCCAAAGCAGCAGTGGGTTTTTCTTCGGAATTAAAATCTGCCCTGTTTGAACATATTGAATCTCTTTCTTATACAGAAATTGACACCCTCGGCACCACCAGCCTGATTACCAGAATGACAAGCGATATTAACCAGATTCAGTCCGGCGTCAATTTGGTGCTGAGATTGTTTTTGCGCTCACCATTTATCGTATTTGGTGCAATGATTATGGCATTTACCATCGATGTGAAGGCCGCCCTTATCTTTGTTATCGCGATTCCACTTTTATCTGTTGTTGTATTTGGTGTCATGTTGATAAGTATTCCCTTGTATCGAAAAGTACAGGCTAGTCTTGACCGGGTACTTGGTATTACACGGGAAAATCTTACGGGAGTTCGGGTGATTCGTGCATTCAATAAAGAAGCAGAGGAAGAAAATGCATTTGAGGATGCCAATGGAGCACTTCATAAAATACAGATGTTTGTTGGGCGATTCTCCGCTCTTATGAATCCCCTCACTTATGTTATCATCAATGGAGCGATTATTGCTTTAATTTGGCAGGGAGCCCTGCAGGTTGAAATGGGAATCCTTACTCAGGGGGCTGTTGTGGCATTGGTAAATTATATGTCACAAATTCTTGTGGAATTGGTGAAATTAGCAAATCTGATCATTACGGTGACAAAAGCCATTGCTTGTGGAAATCGGGTACAAGATGTATTTGAAGTGACCTCAAGTATGAAAGATGGTGATTCTACGAAGGTAGAACAAAAAAATGAACAGATGAAAGAAGCGGTGGTATTTGACCATGTAAGTCTGTGCTATGCCGGTGCCGGGGAGGAATCTTTGACAGACATCCATTTTGAAGTGGAAAGAGGCCAGATGATTGGTATTATTGGTGGGACGGGTTCCGGAAAGACTTCTCTTGTCAATTTGATTCCAAGATTTTATGATTGTACCAAGGGAAAGATTTGGATGGATGGAAGGCTGATTTCAGATTATCCTCTTGAGGAATTGCGCAAGAAAATTGGGATTGTACCCCAAAAGGCGGTTTTTTTCTCTGGCTCGATTCGTTCCAATATGAAATGGGGAAAAGAAGAGGCCACGGAGGAAGAAATCTGGAATGCTTTGTCCGTAGCCCAGGCCAAAGAATTTGTAGAAAAGAAAGAAAATCAATTGGATGCAAAAGTAGAGCAGGGGGGACGCAATTTTTCAGGTGGTCAGCGTCAGAGATTAACCATTGCCAGAGCACTTGTGAAAAATCCGGAGATTCTGATTTTGGATGACAGTTCCTCGGCGTTGGATTATGCCACGGATGCAGCACTGCGAGAGGGATTACGAAAAAGTTTTCCCGATACAACGACTTTTATTGTCTCTCAGCGGGCGGCATCCATATTGCATGCAGACCGGATTTTGGTTTTAGAGGATGGAAAAGTCGTGGGAAATGGAACCCATGAGAGTCTTTTGAAATCATGTGATGTGTATCAGGAAATATATGAATCCCAGTTTGGAAAGGAGGAGCATTGAAATGAGTCAGAAAGAAACCATCAAAAGAGTACTCCGATATATCAAGCGTTATTCCATTTATGTTATTTGTTCGCTCATTTTGGCTGTGATAACCGTAGCCTTGACTCTCTATGTTCCGATTCTTATGGGAAATGCCGTGGATGCCATTGTAGGTCCCGGGATGGTAGACTTTGATAAAGTGATACGGATTTTGGGGAAGATTGCCATATCTATCGTAATTACAATGGTGTCTCAGTGGATTATGAATGTGTGCAACAACAAAATAACCTATAGTATTATACGGGATATTCGAGGCGAAGCTTTTGAAAAAATACAAAATCTCCCCTTGAAATATCTGGATGGTCATTCCCATGGGGAGGTTGTGAGCCGGGTTATTGCGGATGTGGATCAATTTGCGGACGGGCTTTTGATGGGATTTACCCAGTTGTTTAGCGGTATCATTACGATACTTGGAACGTTGCTTTTTATGCTCAGTGTCAATGTCAGCATTACTCTCGTGGTGGTTTTTATAACTCCCGTGTCGCTTTTGGTAGCAAGTTTTATCGCCAAACGAACCTATGAAATGTTTAAACTCCAGTCCCAAACCCGTGGAGAGCAGACGGCATTGATTGAAGAAATTCTTGGGAATCAAAAAGTTGTAAAAGCCTTTGGATATGAAAAAAGAGCAAAAGAGCAGTTTAATGAAATCAATGAAAGACTTCGAAAATGCTCCTTAAAAGGAATTTTCTTTTCTTCCATTACGAATCCTGCCACTCGCTTTGTCAATAGTCTTGTATATGCGGGGGTTGGTATTTCAGGAGCCATCTTTGCCATTCATGGGGGCATTACGGTTGGGCAATTATCCTGTTTTTTGAGTTATGCGAATCAATATACCAAACCATTTAATGAAATTTCCGGTGTGGTTACGGAATTGCAAAATGCTATTGCCTGCGCCGGTCGCATCTTTGAATTATTAGAGGAAGAATCTCAGATTCCGGATGCGGCAGAAGTTGTCAATTTGCAGAATGCCACAGGAGAAGTGGATTTGGAGGATGTTTATTTTGCGTATGAGCCGGGACAAAAATTGATAGAAAATCTGAATCTTTCGGTAAAACCGGGACAGCGAATTGCCATAGTGGGGCCTACCGGTTGTGGAAAAACCACATTAATCAATCTTTTGATGCGCTTTTATGATGTGAATTCCGGTAGAATCTGTGTGAGTAAAAAAGATATTCGAGACATAACAAGAAAGAGTCTTCGAGCCAATTACGGTATAGTTTTGCAAGAGACATGGCTTCGCCAGGGAACCATTCGGGAAAATATCTGTATGGGTAAGCCGAATGCTACGGAAGAGGAAATGATTGCAGCGGCAAAGGCAAGTTATGCACACAGTTTTATTAAGCGTTTGAAACATGGATACGATACGGTAATTGGAGAAGATGGTGGCAGTTTGTCTCAGGGACAGAAACAGCTTCTCTGTATTACGAGGGTAATGCTTTGCCTGCCGCCAATGCTAATTCTTGATGAGGCCACATCATCCATTGATACGCGAACGGAAATTCATATTCAACAGGCGTTTTCTAAGATGATGAAAGGACGTACGAGTTTTATCGTAGCTCACCGATTATCGACGATTCAAGAGGCAGATGTGATTCTTGTTATGAAAGATGGACACATTATTGAACAGGGAAATCACAAAGAACTATTGAAACAAAACGGTTTCTATGCTACATTATATAATAGTCAGTTTGCAGGCTGAGTTACAAAGAAAAGGAATGAGGAAAATATGGGAAATAATAAAGAACAAATTGAAAATATCAAGAGATTGCAGAAAGAAAAGGATGTTGTGATACTTGCACATTATTATGTGGATGGAGCTGTTCAGGAGATTGCAGATTTTGTTGGAGATTCTTTTTTCCTTGCTAAAAAAGCGGTATCTATCCCAAATCAAAATATACTGTTTTGCGGTGTATCATTTATGGGTGAAAGTGCGAAGATTCTCAATTCGGATAAGCGTGTTATCATGGCAGATGAATATGCGGACTGCCCGATGGCGCATATGGTGGATGTACGTCGCATCGAAGAAGTACGAAAAGAGTATGAAGATGTGGCTGTTGTATGCTATGTCAATTCTACGGCAGAAATCAAGGCACATTCGGATGTCTGTGTGACATCTTCCAATGCACTCCGCGTGGTAAAAGCATTGCCAAACAAACGAATTTTCTTTATTCCGGACAACAATTTAGGACGGTATGTGGCAAGTAAATTACCGGAAAAAGAGTTTATTTTCCATGATGGATATTGCCATGTACATAAAAGTATTCTTGCTGAAAATGTAAAAGAAGCGAAGGAACTTCATCCGGATGCGCTTGTTCTTACTCATCCGGAGTGTACCTGGGATGTACTGGAACTTTCTGATTTTATTGGTAGTACCTCAGAAATTATTGATTTTGCTACAGAAAGTGCTCAAGAAAAATTTATTATATGTACAGAAATGGGTGTTTTCTACGAATTACAGCAAAAGAATCCGCAAAAGAAATTTTACAATGTGGGACATCGCCAGTTCTGTCCAAACATGAAAAAGATTACATTGGATAAGGTGGAGCAGGCCCTTATTGATATGGCACCGGAAATGTTTGTGGAGGATGAAATCAGTAAAAAGGCAAGTGTGGCATTGGAGCGAATGCTGGAATTGGCATAATTTGTGAAAATGTAAAAGATAGAGGAGCATGTCGCGCAATAGAAAAATTATTTGTGCGGCGGCTCTATTTTTATGCAACTTTTTAGAACTGTCCGACGTCTAACTTATGTAAAACGAAAAGAGAGGAGGGACAATATGCAATCGAAGAAAAAAAGGCAGCTGGTCGAGGAAACCATTCTTTCTTCCTATGAATCCATGTACCGGATTGCTTTTACCTATGTAAAAAATCAGGAAGATGCATTGGATATCGTGCAGGACAGCGCGTGCCGGGCAA
>JALEKC010000060.1 GCA_022769325.1 Eubacterium sp.
CCCTCTGGTACCTCTTTGCCCTCTGCGGCAAGTTCTGCAACTTTATCTTCAAAATCAAGGGTATCTACCATGGTTCCCGGAAGGAAGTCAGAATCACCATTGTTTTCCACGCGAACTTTCTTCAACATCTGGCGAACGATAACCTCAATATGCTTATCATTGATTTCAACACCTTGCAGACGATATACACGCTGCACTTCACGAAGCATGTAATCCTGTACGGCACGGACACCTTTGATTTTCAAAATATCATGTGGGTTGACACTACCTTCTGTCAACTCATCTCCGGCCTCCAATACCTGACCATCCATAACTTTAATACGAGAACCGTATGGAATCAGATAAGCCTTCGTCTGTCCGTTTTCCTCATCGGTAATGATGACTTCACGTTTCTTCTTGGTATCTCGGAGTGTCACTTTTCCACCAAACTCGGAAATAATAGCAAGTCCTTTTGGCTTTCTTGCCTCAAACAACTCCTCGACACGAGGAAGACCCTGTGTAATATCGTCTCCGGCCACACCACCGGTATGGAATGTACGCATGGTAAGCTGTGTACCCGGCTCTCCGATGGACTGAGCAGCAATGATACCTACTGCCTCACCTACCTGAACAGGCTCACCGGTTGCCATGTTGGAACCATAACATTTTGCACAAATACCAATGTGTGACTTACAGGTCAAAATCGTACGAATCTTAACCTTTGCTTTATCACCGGCATCGATGATTTCTTTTGTATTTACGATTCGAGCAGCGCGTTTTGGTGTAATCATATGATTTGCTTTTACGATCAAATCTCCGGCATCATCATACATGTCATCGCAGGCATAACGTCCTGTGATACGCTCCTCCAATGTCTCGATAACTTCTTTTCCGTCCATGAATGCACTAATCCACATTCCCGGAATCTCGTCTTTTCCTTCACAGCAGTCAGTTTCGCGAATAATCAAATCCTGGGAAACGTCTACCAGACGACGAGTCAAATATCCGGAGTCAGCTGTACGAAGTGCTGTATCGGAAAGTCCTTTACGGGCACCATGCGCAGAAATAAAGTACTCCAATACGTCAAGTCCTTCACGGAAGTTTGACTTAATCGGCAACTCGATGGTACGACCGGATGTATCGGCCATCAAACCACGCATTCCTGCAAGCTGTTTGATCTGTTTATCCGAACCACGGGCTCCGGAGTCTGCCATCATAAAGATGTTGTTGTATTTATCCAAACCGGTAAGAAGTGCCTCTGTAATCTCATCATCGGCTTCTTTCCAAGTTTCAATCACTGCTTTGTAACGCTCTTCCTCTGTCAAAAGACCACGACGGAAGTTTCTTGAAATATTTTCAATGGTATTTTCTGCCTCGGAAAGAATTTCTTTCTTGGCTGCCGGCACTTCCATATCGGAAATCGAAACGGTCATGGCTGCTTTTGTGGAATATTTATAACCAAGAGACTTAATGGCATCCAATGTCTCTGCCGTCTTTGTAGCACCATGATTGTTGATACATTTTTCAAGAATCTGCTTCAACTGTTTCTTACCAACGTGGAAATCAACTTCCAATTTCAGGAAATTCTCATCCTTGCTTCGGTCAACGAATCCCAAATCCTGACTGATGATTTCATTGAAAATGAAACGTCCCAGCGTGGACTCAATGATACGGGATTCCATCTCGCCGTTTTTATTGATTCCCTGACATTTTACTTTGATTTTTGCATGTAGGGTAATGATATGATTTTCGTAAGCGATAATCGCTTCGTTCATATTCTTAAATGATTTTCCTTCTCCTTTGGCACCCGGACGCTCCTGGGTCAGATAATAAATACCAAGAACCATATCCTGTGAAGGTACTGCCACCGGACCACCATCGGATGGTTTCAACAAGTTGTTTGGTGAAAGAAGCAGAAAACGGCATTCTGCCTGTGCTTCCACAGACAATGGCAAATGCACCGCCATCTGGTCTCCATCGAAGTCCGCATTGAAGGCCGTACATACCAGTGGATGCAATTTAATCGCCTTACCTTCCACCAAAGTCGGCTCAAATGCCTGGATTCCCAGACGATGAAGTGTAGGAGCACGATTCAGCATAACCGGATGCTCTTTGATAACCTGCTCTAAGATATCCCATACAGCAGGCTCCAACTTCTCTACCATTTTCTTTGCATTTTTTATATTATGTGCAGTTCCGTTTGCCACAAGTTCTTTCATAACAAATGGCTTAAACAACTCAATGGCCATTTCTTTCGGAAGACCACACTGATAAATCTTAAGTTCCGGACCTACTACGATAACGGAACGTCCTGAATAGTCAACACGTTTTCCCAACAGGTTCTGACGGAAACGTCCCTGTTTACCTTTCAGCATATCCGAAAGGGATTTCAGAGCACGGTTACCAGGACCGGTTACCGGACGGCCACGACGACCGTTGTCAATCAACGCATCCACTGCTTCCTGAAGCATACGTTTTTCGTTTCGCACGATGATATCCGGTGCGCCAAGCTCAAGAAGTCTCTTCAGACGATTGTTACGATTGATGATACGACGATACAAATCATTCATATCGGAAGTTGCAAAACGTCCACCATCCAACTGTACCATTGGACGAAGATCCGGCGGAATAACCGGAATAACCGTCAAAATCATCCAGTCCGGATTGTTTCCGGATTCACGGAATGCTTCGATTACTTCCAATCTCTTAATGATACGAGCACGTTTCTGACCGGTGGAAGCTTTTAATTCTGCTTTGAGTTGCTTGGATTCTTCCTCCAAATCAATTCGCTGCAAAAGTTCCTGAATGGACTCAGCCCCCATACCTACACGGAACGTATCACCATAATCCTCTTTTGCTTTTTGATATTCTCTCTCAGAAAGTACCTGCTTTACCTGAATTTCCTTTGTATCGGATTCCAATACGATATAAGCAGCAAAATACAGGACTTTCTCCAATACTTTTGGAGAAATGTCAAGGATTAATCCCATGCGGCTTGGAATCCCTTTGAAATACCAGATATGGGATACCGGTGCCGCCAATTCGATGTGACCCATACGCTCTCTACGAACGCTGGATTTGGTTACTTCAACGCCGCATCGGTCGCAGACTACACCTTTATAACGAACTTTTTTATATTTTCCACAATGACATTCCCAGTCTTTGCTTGGTCCAAATATTTTTTCACAGAACAAACCGTCTTTTTCCGGTTTCAAAGTTCTATAGTTAATCGTCTCCGGCTTTTTCACTTCTCCCCGGGACCATTCACGAATCTTGTCCGGAGATGCCAGTTTGATTTTAATTTTGTCATATGTTAACGTTTCCTGAATTACATCGCTTACCTGTGGCATTCTTATCGTCCTTTCTATCCATAACATTTACACAATGTATTTACCTGCAATTTTTTATTCATCTTCGGAAATGCCAATGCTGCTGTCATCGTCAAGTTCTGACAACTCAGCTTCACGGAATCCGGCATCTTCAAAGGACTCTTCTTCGAGTTCGAAGCGATCACCCTCCATCAAGCCTGACATATCCTCCACATTTACCTCTTCCACAGATTCTGTCATCTGGATTTCCTCGCCATTTTCATCGAGAACAGCAACATCCAGTGCAAGAGACTGCAGCTCTTTGAGTAATACCTTAAAGGACTCAGGTATACCCGGCTCAGAGATATTGTCTCCTTTGATAATCGCCTCGTATGTTTTTACACGACCAACGACATCATCGGACTTAACCGTAAGGATTTCCTGAAGTGTATATGCTGCACCGTAAGCTTCCAGTGCCCAAACCTCCATCTCTCCAAAACGCTGTCCACCAAACTGAGCTTTACCACCCAGTGGCTGTTGCGTTACAAGGGAGTATGGGCCAGTGGAACGTGCATGTATCTTATCATCTACCAAATGGTGAAGTTTCAGATAGTGCATGAATCCAATGGTAACTTCTCCGTCAAAGAATTCTCCGGTACGTCCATCACGAAGCTGAACTTTTCCATCTTCTTTGATTGGTACGCCTGCCCATTCTTTGCGGTATTCTTCATTTTCCAAAAGGAACTGCATCACTTCCGGATCTAATATATCTTTATATTTTGCTTCAAACTCATCCAATGGTGTATTGACATAATCATTAGCAAGTTTCAATGTATCCATGATATCTACTTCGTTTGCACCATCAAATACCGGGGTTGCCACGTTAAATCCAAGAGCTTTTGCTGCCAGACTCAAGTGAATTTCAAGCACCTGCCCAATGTTCATACGAGAAGGCACACCCAATGGGTTCAATACGATATCAAGAGGACGTCCATTTGGAAGGAATGGCATATCTTCTACCGGAAGTACGCGGGAAACGACACCCTTGTTTCCGTGACGACCAGCCATCTTATCTCCAACCTGGATTTTTCTCTTTTGTGCGATGTAAATACGCACGGTTTTATTGACACCAGGAGAAAGTTCATCCCCATTTTCTCTTGTAAATACTTTCGCATCTACGACGATACCAAATTCACCATGAGGAACACGCAATGAGGTATCTCTTACCTCACGGGCTTTCTCACCAAAGATAGCGCGAAGAAGTCTTTCTTCGGCTGTCAGTTCGGTTTCTCCCTTTGGAGTTACCTTTCCGACCAAAATATCGCCGGCACGAACCTCTGCTCCGATACGGATGATACCCTGCTCATTCAAATCCTTCAGTGCATCATCGCCCACACCTGGAACATCCCGAGTAATCTCTTCCGGTCCCAGTTTGGTATCTCTGGCTTCGGTTTCGTATTCTGTTATATGAACCGATGTATAAACATCTTCCTGTACCAGTCTTTCACTAAGAAGAACCGCATCCTCGTAGTTGTAACCTTCCCATGTCATGAATCCGATAAGCGGGTTCTTTCCAAGAGCAATCTCGCCGCCGGAAGTAGAAGGTCCGTCTGCGATTACTTGTCCTTTTTCAATGACATCTCCTTTGGCCACAATCGGACGCTGATTCATACAGGTACCCTGGTTGCTTCGCACAAATTTCGCAAGTTTGTACTCGTCGCGATTTCCGTCCTCTTTCTTGATAATGATACGATTGGACTCTGCGCGCTCAACCACACCGCCTTCTTTTGCTACGACACAGTTTCCTGAGTCAACGGCTGCTTTCATTTCCATACCTGTTCCAACAACCGGTGCTTCTGTCACCAAAAGCGGTACTGCCTGACGCTGCATGTTGGATCCCATCAGCGCACGGTTTGCATCGTCATTTTCCAGGAATGGAATCATGGCTGTCGCCACAGAAAATACCATCTTAGGCGATACGTCCATGAAATCAATTTTATTTCTTTCAAATTCGGAAGTTTCTTCACGGAAACGACCGGAAATATTTTTACGAACAAAATGTCCCTCTTCATCCAGGGCTTCATTTGCCTGTGCCACATGATAACGATCTTCTTCATCCGCTGTCATATATACAACTTCGTCTGTTACAACCGGATTGTCCGGTTCGCTCTTATCCACTTTACGATATGGTGCTTCCACAAAACCATATTCATTGATGCGGGCATAGGATGCCAATGAGTTAATCAATCCGATATTTGGACCTTCAGGCGTCTCAATCGGACACATTCTTCCATAATGAGAATAATGCACATCGCGGACCTCAAATCCAGCACGGTCTCTGGAAAGACCTCCCGGACCAAGTGCAGAAAGACGTCTCTTATGGGTCAGTTCTGACAATGGATTGTTCTGATCCATGAACTGTGACAGCTGGGAACTTCCAAAAAATTCCTTTACTGCCGCCGTAACCGGTTTAATATTGATAAGAGACTGCGCTGAAATCGTCTCTGCATCCTGTGTCGTCATTCGTTCGCGAACCACACGCTCCATACGGGACAAACCGATACGGTACTGGTTCTGAAGCAATTCTCCCACAGCACGGATACGACGGTTACCCAAATGGTCAATGTCATCATCATTTCCGATGCCGTACTCAAGATGCATATTATAATTAATCGAAGCAAAAATGTCTTCCTTTGTAATATGTTTTGGAATCAATTCCGCTATGTTCTTTTTAATCGCTTCGAAAATTTCTTCTTCGGATGAGTATTCATCCAGGATTGCTTTCAGTGCCGGATAATAAACATCCTCTGTGACACCTAATTCTTTTTTATCTGCATTTGGTAAAAATGCGTTCAAATCAACCATCATATTGGAGAGAACTTTTACAACGCGTTCTTCCGTCTGTACAACCACAAATGGAATCGCCCTGTTTTGGATTTCCGCTGCCATCTCCTCTGTCAGAGGCACACCGGCTTCGGCAATCACTTCACCACTTTCTCTGTCAATCGCATCTTCGGCCAAAGCAAAACCTGCGATACGATTGCGGAATGCAAGCTTTTTATTGAATTTATAACGTCCCACTTTCGCAAGATCATATCTTCTTACATCGAAGAACATACTGTTAATCAGGCTCTCGGCACTATCCACCGACAATGGTTCACCCGGACGCAATTTTTTATACAACTCCAAAAGACCATCCTGATAATTCTCAGAAGCGTCTTTGGCAAAACTTGCTATAATCTTTGGTTCTTCACCGAACAGATCCAAAATCTCCTGATTGGTCCCCACACCAAGAGCACGAATCAAAACGGTAATTGGCACCTTACGGTTACGATCCACACGCACATAAAAGATGTCATTGGAATCCGTCTCGTATTCCAACCACGCACCACGGTTTGGAATAACCGTAGCAGAATACAGTTCCTTACCAATCTTGTCGTGTGCAATGCCATAATAGATTCCTGGAGAACGAACCAGCTGACTTACGATAACACGTTCAGCACCATTGATAACGAAAGTACCGGTTTCTGTCATAAGAGGCAAATCTCCCATGAAAATGTCATGCTCGCTGATTTCTTCTGTTTCTTTATTATGAAGTCTTACTTTTACTTTCAAAGGTGCAGCATATGTCGCATCCCGCTCTTTACAAGCTTCAATCGAATATTTTACCTCATCCTTGCACAATTCAAATCCCACAAACTCGAGGCTGAGATTTCCATTGTAATCCGAAATCGGGGAAATATCACGAAAAACTTCATTTAAACCTTCTTCCAAAAACCATTTGTATGAATCTGTCTGAACCGCAATCAGGTTAGGCATCTCCAAAACTTCTTTTTGCTTTGAGTAACTCATTCTGACGCCTTTGCCC
>JALEKC010000079.1 GCA_022769325.1 Eubacterium sp.
GATTTCTTTTGAGCCTCATGCAATAAAGAGCACAAAGCCATCAAAATATATCCAGATGACGCAAATTAATGTAAATGGAAAGACACTTGCAGATAGTACGAAGTATCAGGCTAAAAGCGAGATATCCTTTGAGCAGGGACAGGATTATACAGATGTACAAGGAATTATTTCTTTCCGGGGAAATAACTTTCGCGATACGCCGGTTTTTGGAACTGCGGATATAAAGAAAAATCAACTTAAGATGGATTGGACATACCAAACCGGAAAACTTACTTCCCAAGGAAAGACCTGGACTGGCAGTGGATGGACCGGACAACCGTTAGTGGTAAAATGGCCTCGGGCAACAAAACAGGTTATGAATATGTATTCCTGGGCCAAAGAAGATGATGAGTTGGTGGAAGTGATTTATGCTTGTCTGGATGGTCATATTTATTTTCTGGATATGAAAACAGGAAAACCGACTAGAGACACATTGGATATAGGCTATACATTTAAAGGTGCAGGGGCGTTGGATCCAAGAGGATATCCCATTATGTATGTGGGAGCGGGATATAATAGCAGCAAAGGAAGAGCGAAAGTTTTTGTAATCAGTCTCATCGATGGAAATGTGTTGTACACATTTGGGGATAGTGATTCTTTTTCGCTGCGGGGAACACTGAGCTTTTTTGATTCCTCAGCATTGGTGGATAAGGAGACAGATACATTGATATATCCCGGAGAAAATGGGATTTTATACCTGATTCGTCTCGGAACAAAATACGATGAGGCGCAAGGTACTTTATCTATAAATCCGAAAAGGATTGTTAAGTGGAATTATAAAGGGATTCGCAGTAGTACTTCCAAATATTGGTTAGGGATGGAAGATAGTGCCGTGATATATAAAGGATATTTGTATATTCAGGACAATGGTGGGCATCTTATGTGCCTGAATCTCAATACGTTACAGCTTGTATGGGTACAGGATTGTCTGGACGACTCCAATGGCTCGCCCGTTATGTCGATTGAGGACGGGAAAGCGTATTTGTATGCAAGCACTTCGTTCCATCTGGGTTGGAGAAGCAGTTCGCTTGCTGATATTCCGATTTGGAAAATCGATGCGGAGACCGGAAAGATTATATGGAAAACCGAGTATTCTTGTGGTTCTGTAAGTGAATTATCCGGTGGTGTTCAGTCTACCATCGCATTGGGGAAAAATAATTTGTCTGACAGCATTTATGTTACCGTTTCTCGAACCGGTGGACTGGGAAATGGTGTTTTGGCATGTCTTGATAAGAAAACCGGGGCGATAAAATGGGAACACAAGGCCGCCTATGCTTGGTCTTCGCCGATATGTGTTTACGATCCAAAGGGAGACGGAAAGGTAATCTATGCAACCAGTGCAGGAATGATGTATCTGTTAGATGGGCAAAATGGAGAAGAACAGGACGAATTGAGAGTAAGCGGCAGCTGCATCGAGGCTTCGCCGGTAGTATACGACAATAGACTTGTAATAGGGACCAGAGGATGTCAGATATGTGGAATACAGATAAAGTAAGTGGTTTGCGAATGTTTTAAGCATTCATTTCCGATTGCAGGCGATATTTAATAAGGTTTTTCAGTAGATGTTTTTTTGATGGTGTGATATACTATAAAATAGTATAAATATAAAATGTTCGTGTGAGGAGGAAGGATTATGCCAGAACAAATTCAAAATGTGATGTTTCTATTTGCACAAGAAGTAAAAGAAATATTGGGAAAAGATCTAAGAAAAATAATAGTATACGGTTCATATGCAAGAGGGGATTTTGATGAAGATTCTGATGTGGATGTTATGGTACTTACTTCTCTTGCTGAAAATGAGATAAAGCCAATCGAGTATAAGTTATATGATGTTGCATTTGATTTTCTTATGGACTACGGCGTTGACATCAGTGTTATTGTAAAGAATAAGGAGCATTTCGAGTATTGGTTGGGAGCATTGCCGTTTTATGATAATGTGGAGAAGGAAGGTGTGACTATTGATGGATAATAGAAAGCAAGATTTATCAAATTATCGCCTTTCACAAGCAGAAGACAGCATAAAGGTTGCGCAAATGAGTTTTGATAATGGTTTGTATAAAGATTCTATTAATCGTTCATATTATGCGGCTTTTTATGCGGTAAAGGCAGTATTGGCATTGGAGGAAGTTGATTTCAAACGTCATAAGGACGCAATTGGATATTTTAACAAAACATATGTGGCAACAGAAAAATTCTCAAAAGAATTGGGAAGAAAAATCGGAATGTTAAAGCAGTTGCGTGAAAAAAGTGATTACGATGATTTTTACATTGCAGGGAAAGAAGAGGCAGAGAACCAAATTAAAACAGCATTGATGATGATTCAAGAAGTAAAAAAATATGTGAGTCAATTTTCTTCTATAAAGTAAAAATCTAGTTCTCTTCATCTGATATTTTGTGTCAATTTGATGATGAATATGTTGGTGGGCTATGGTGGAAACCATCAGCAAAACAGATACTCCCCCTCTTGATTATCTTTATAGTAAATTTCAATAAATTATTAACTTAACCCTTGCACAAGTTAAGGGTTAGTGTTATACTGTCTACAAGCAATATTTCTCTAAACAAGGTGCTAAAGGCACTGATTCAATAATTCTATCTATTCAATTAAGTCAGAAATCTTGCTTATTAACCAAAACAAACAATTGAAAAGCAGGAGTCTGACAAGAGACGTGGGCTCCTGAGAAGACAAAAGGAGGGGCCTATGGCAAAAGTGAGAGAATACAAAAGTGATGTATTTAGCATGTTGATGCAGGAGAAAGTGTATGCGTTGCAGGTTTACAACGCATTGAATGGAACCAGGTATACGGATGAAAACATAATTCAGATTCGCACGTTGGAAAACGGCGTTTCATTAAGTGTAAGAAATGACGCGGCATTTGTAGTCAATTGTGAGATGACGATAACCGAACACCAGTCAACATTTAATCCTAATATGCCATTGCGGAGCTTGTACTATTATTCAAGTTCCATCTTTACAGAAATAAAAGGAAAAGATTTGTACGGCAGGAATCGGGTTCTTATTCCCACACCGCACTTTATTGTTTTCTATAATGGCATAGAACCGAGACCCGAAATAGAGGTGCTACGATTGTCGGATTCCTTTCAAAAGAAAACCGATCAGCCGGAATTGGAACTGATCTGTACGGTTTACAACATAAATCCGGAGATGAATGTGAAGATGATGAATGCCTGTCCGGTGCTAAAAGAGTATACGTTGTTTGTGGAAAAAGTACGGGAACTTGAAAAGAAGGAAAAAGACCTAGAGACAGCTGTACTCAAAGCGATAGACTACTGCATAAACAATCATATTTTACAAGAATTTCTAAAAGAAAGAAAAGAGGAGGTCTTGCATGTGATGACATTGGATTATACGTGGGAACGTCGGGAAGAAATTATTCGAAAAGAAGAACGTGAGGCTGGTCGCAGTGAAGGTCGCAGTGAAGGTCGAAGAGAAGGCCGAATAGAAGGCCGAAGAGAAGGTGTAAATGAGATCCTTTTAGTCTACAACTGGCTGAAAGAGAATGGTCGTATGGCAGATGCACAGAGCATCATGGAACGAGGAAATGAAGAAGTTCGTGAAAAGTTATTTCGGGAATATGAAGCCATGCGAAAGGAGTAGAGGGCAAAACAAACATATCTTTCCTTCGGAGAATTTGATTCCCTAAAAATAAAAGAAATAAATTGACAAATTTGTAAGGGGGAAAGAAGAATGGGTTGTTTACTTGGATACAGGGATTTACCGAAAGACATCATGAATCAGATTGACAAAGTTGTAAATATATGGAAGGAGCATTTGGGGGATGCGCTGGTTGGGATTTATCTTCATGGTTCCATATCCCTTCATGCGTTCAATCCGCAATCAGGGGATATTGATATTTTAGTAGTGGTAAAAGATTCTCTTGAAATATCAAAAAAACTGGCTATTGCACAGGACATAATTGAAATAGATAAAAAACCATGTCCCTTGGAGATGTCAGCGGTGAAACTTTCGGATGCTGCGAATTGGAAGAATCCAGGGAATTGTGTATTTCATTATAGCGACTACTGGACAGCGAGATATATGGAACGGTTTGAAAATCCGGAGACAGAGGTGTATGTAGTAGACCATGAATTTCCAGACGCAGATGTGACCAGTTATATCAAGTTATTGAAACAATGTGGCATTGTATTGTATGGTAAGAAAATAGAAGAAGTATTTTGTGATATTTCCGATAAAGATTTTTGGCTGGCTATTAGTGCGGATATTGATGATTATGATTTTCATGATTATGATGCAAGATATTTTGCCAGTAATATTTTGATTTTGGGGAGAATATTGTCGTTCAAGAAAGAAAAGAGAATATTGTCAAAATACGAAGGCGGGCTGTGGATGATAGAAAATGTGCCGGAAAAATTAAAATACCTGCCTGAGTGTGCGATGGCTATTTGGTTTGATGGGGAAGAGCATTTGCTTCCAGAAGATGATTTGATTCAATTGCGAGAGTTTCTTGTAGAAGCGATAAAGGGATAATTATAAGGATAGGTGATAAAGATGAAAATTGTTGTAATACATGGACAAAATCATAAGGGTAGCACATGGAATGTGGCCAATATTTTATTGCAGAATATGACTTGCGAGAAAGAAGTAAAGGAATTCTTTTTGCCAAGAGATTTAAATCATTTTTGTGCAGGATGTTTTCAGTGTCTGGAAGGCAGGGATAAATGTGCATTCTGGGAGGACAAGAAACCAATCGATGACGCGATAAATGCAGCGGATCTTCTTATCTTGACAACGCCGAATTATTGTATGATGCCCAGTGCACCTATGAAGGCGTTTCTGGATTTGTTTTTTACCAATTGGTTATCTCACAAGCCACAGGAAACCATGTTCCAAAAGCGTGCCGTTGTGATTTCAACGGCAGCAGGAGCAGGCGCAGGCAAGGCCAATAAGCTGGTGGCAAATAATCTCACCAACTGGGGAATCCCGGAAGTGATTCGATATGGACTGAGTGTCAATGCCACGAATTGGGAAATGGTGCCGGATAAGAAAAAAGATAAAATCCAAAAAGATATGACTCGGTTAGCCTCAAAACTACTCAATAAAACCAAGGTAAAAGTTGGCATTAAAACCCGTATTCTTTTTTGGTTTTACGGAGGGATGCAAAAGGCAAACTGGGGGGCATCCCCTTCGGAGAAAGAATATTGGGAGAGCCAAGGATGGCTGAGCGGAGCGAAGCCATGGAAATAGGGGTTAGTTGGTGGTTTCGGATGCGCCTTCCGCAATCCCCAAAATAGTCAATTAAAATTTGTTCTTGACTGCACGCGACGTGCAATTTTATGCTTGTACTAACATAAAAATTTCTGTCGAATAGGAGGGCAAAAAAATGAAACGAATGTTAAAAATGTTTACCGTAGTTTTGGTGTGTTTATCCCTGTCAGTAGGACTTGGAATTCCAGAATCATCAAGTACAGAGCTGGGTTCCTCTGCCGTTGTAACAATTCAGGCAAAGCAGAAAATGAACAAAAAGTTCAAGAAAGCCATGGATGAGTATTTGAAATTCTACAAAAAATATTGCAAATTTATGAAAAAGTATAAAAAAAGCACAAATACTGCCTC
The DNA here is from genome assembly GCA_022769325.1 of Eubacterium sp. Lineage (GTDB taxonomy): Bacteria > Bacillota > Clostridia > Lachnospirales > Lachnospiraceae > Eubacterium_F. The sequence goes on from JALEKC010000079.1 coordinate 5,636, forward strand.
TATGATGAGTGATTACACAAAGTTGCTGGAGCAACAACAGAAAGTAAATAGTGCTTTTGGTAAATGGAAAAAGAAGAAACTGAATGCTACAGAACTTGCTTACTATACCAAGATTAATTCAAAAGTAATCGCGATGCTAGCTAAGGTTTAAAATGGGGAGACGAGGAGTGTGATTAAATGAACAATAAGATAATGATTCCTTTTATACTAACGATTGTATTTTCTGTCTTGCTGGGAGTGACGTTTTTTCTTCCATTGGCGTCTGCCAACGAAGAGTACAGCGAAGTGATAAGCAAATTTTCTTCGGAAAAGGCAATGGCAGGAAGTGATTATACATATGGTGATTTAAAAGACATCTCCATGTTTAAGTTTGCCGGCATTTATAAAGTCGGGCTGTCTTCCAAGGAAGTGGATGACTATGGAACAGCAGAAAGTACAATCTGCTTTGTTCTGATTATCTTGACGGCAATCTTTACGGTGTTGACTATTTTATTTTCGGTATTAAAAAAACCAATTCCGCTCTTGATTTTTGATGTACTGACATTTGGAGTGTTTCGTCTTCTGATGTGGGACATGGGAGATCGGAATGTGCTTCCGAGTTCAAATTATGATATCGGAATAGCCGGAACATTATATTATGTATGTTTTGTGATTTTGGCCGTAGCGGCAATTGGGCTGATTATCATGAAAATACAGAGTAAAAAGCAAAATACAGATCAAACAGTATAAAGAAAAAGACAAGAAAAACATGCAAAGCAACAAAAACGCTTTATGGCCAATCTGGCTATAAGGCGTTTTTTTGTTGCACAAGGCCGACAAGCACCATCGTGCTTGCACGAGATGGTATTTTCGCGAAAAAAACATTTCCTCTTATGAGGCACAGAAAATTGTGCTAACAAAATAAATCTTGACTGCACGTTGCGTGCAGTCATAGGCTGAAAGAGGTGATGTTATGGGAGGTTACAAAACCCTGCGTGAAGTGTGTGATTGCCTGGATGTAACCAGACGAGCTGTCCAGGGGTACGAAGCGATTGGCTTGGTACATTCATCGAGTACAAACAAATATGGTCACTTGCTATATGATGACAAGGCAATAGAAACCATTAAAGTGGTCAAACAGTATCAGCAGTTTGGATTTCAATTAAAAGAAATCAAAGAACTGCAAAATGCTTCCAATAAGGATCTGAAAGAGGCGATTGAAAAAAAGATTATCTGCCTGAAAGAGAGACAAGAAGAGTTGGAGAGTATTATTGAAACGGCAAATGAAATGTTGGAGAAGTTGAAATAATTACGAAGAGCAGGGAATGATTTTGGTTCTCTGCTCTTACACGTAAATCAGCGGTGAGGAATAAAAACTTTTCGCAATAAAATAACTAGATATAGTGCAAGATAACCTCCTGTGCGTTAAAATAAGTATAAGAAATATTTCGCACAGGAGGTTTTTGCAATGAAGAAAAGGGATAAACGGGAAAAGAAG
>JALEKC010000080.1 GCA_022769325.1 Eubacterium sp.
TTTCATAAAAAGAAAAAAAGAGGAGGCGGGAAATAATGAAGAAGATTAAGTTTAAGAACATGCCGGAATTACCATATTCGGTGGAGGAAGCCGTAAACCGCCTTCGTGTTAATATCAGTTTTCTCGGAAATGATATCAAAAAGATTATGGTTATTAGTTCCCTTCCCAATGAAGGGAAAAGTTTTGTGACTATGCAGTTGTGGCATCAGATGGCAGAGGCAGGTACCAAATCGATTTTTGTGGATATGGACCTTAGAAAATCGGTTTTGGCGGACAAATATGAACTGGAAGCAGAAGACAAAAAGGAAATGAAGGGAACTTCCCACTACTTATCTTCTGATTATCCCTTGTCAGAAGCTATTTATAAGACCGATTTGGAACATGGAGATTTCATCCCCAATGTGGACAATGTTGTCAATCCATCCATGCTTTTAGAGAGCAATCGGTTTGAACAGATGTTACAGGAATTGGAAAAAGAATATCGCTACATTTTTATTGATTCTCCACCCCTTGGTTTGGTATCGGATGGAGAAAAGATTGGTTCTTTGTGCGATGGTGCTATTTTGGTGGTGCGAGGAGGGATGACCTCCAAAGGAATTGTGAGAAATTCCATACGTCAGTTAGAGCGTGCCGGCTGTCCTCTGCTTGGAATTGTTTTGAACCGGGTAGAGAGCGCCAAAGGCGGGTATTATTATAAAAAATATGGCGGCGGAAAATATTATGGAAATAAGTATTATACAGATCCATATTATTATAAAAGCTGACCGGCGAAGGAAAACTTCGCAAATTAACTTATCGTGAGTTAACGGATGTACATCCGTTTTCTCTATACATATCAAAGAGAGAAAGGAGGAACATGGAAATGAAGAAGACTCTGAAAAAACTGCTTGTTTGCACACTGGCAGCTGCACTTACCTTTGGTTCTGCATCCGCAGCTTCTGCAGCACAGAGCCCTACAGCATCGGTTGAGCCCGAAGAGCAGAAAGCAGTGAAAACAGAAAAGACCAATGGTATCATTGCCTCTGTTGATACAACAGAAGATGGTACTGCAAGCCTTGGAACCATCGCAAAGACTTCAAAGAAAAGCGTGGTTGTAGCTGCTAAGGTTACTGTTAACGGTGTATCTTACAAAGTTACAGTAGTAAAAGCAAATGCTTTTAAAAACTGTGCAAAAGCTACAAGTGTCACATTGCCTAACACAATTAAGACAATTAGCGCAAACGCATTCAAAGGTGCAAAAGCTTTGAAAACCATTACTTTGAAATCTACAAAGGCAATCACTGTCAAAAAAGGTGCTTTCAAAGGTTTGAACACAAAGAAAATGACCATCAAAGTAAGCAAAAAGATGTCTAAGAAAGAGTTGAATAAACTCAAAAAGACATTGAAAAAGGCTGGCTTTAAGGGAAAAGTAAAAAAAGCTTAATTTTCTTTGATTGTGTATGAAACAGGGAGAAGAGTTACTCTTTTTCCCTGCGGATTGCACAAAACATCGGGAGGAATATTTTATGTATGTAAGAGAAAATCGTGGATGGACGAAGCACATGGATTTTATGGTGCTTGATCTGGTTATTCTTGAACTGGCATACTTTCTGGCATATGTTCTCCGACATGGTTTTGGGATTTATAGTGTCATCTATAAGGAACTAGGACTGGCAATTGTGGTATTTCATTTTTTGCTGGTGTTTTTTTTGGAAAACTACCGGGGAATCATCCATAGAGGCCACCTTCGGGAATTGAAAGCGGTGCTTAGTTACTGTACCTTTCTTTTTGCCGGACTGATGGCTTATATGCTGGTGCGAAAAAATACCGGAGATTTTTCGCGATTTACGATTGTACTCTTTTATCTATTTTCCATCGTCTTTTTGTATCTTGGACACGAAGGGTACAAATACTATCTTCATGAGCGGCAAATAAGTGCAAAAAAAGCACAATATATCCTGCTTGTATGTCGGGAAGCCGATGCCCGGAGACTGATTCAACGAATCAGTGAGAACAGTTATGGGCAGTCCCGGCTCAAAGGAGTGGTACTTCTTGACCGGGATGCAAAAGGTGAACAGATGGATGGTGTGGCGGTAGTGGCAAATCGCATTGATATGCATGATTATGCTCAAAAGCATGTCATCGACGAGGTGCTGATTTGTACAGAAACCGGCGAAGTGGAAGATATCATCGACGGTTTTATATATATGGGGCTTACGGTACATATCGATTTGGAATCTATCCTGAAGGTAGAGAATGGGTCGGTAAATAAGGTAAATGGTATACAGGTGCTTACTACCTGTATCAATTCGGTGACACCAAGGCAGCGTTTTTTGAAACGTATGATAGATATCCTATTTGCTCTGGTGGGTTGCATCGTAACCGTTTTGGTAATGGTTGTTATCGGTCCGATTATCTATATCCAGTCTCCCGGGCCTATATTTTTTACCCAGGAACGGGTTGGAAAAAACGGACGACGGTTTATAATCTATAAATTCCGTTCCATGTATCTGGATGCGGAGGAGCGAAAAGCCGAACTTCTGGCTCAAAATGAGATGAGTGGACTGATGTTTAAGATGGAAGATGATCCGCGGATTATCCCTGTGGGACATTTTCTCCGAAAGACAAGTCTGGACGAACTTCCTCAATTTTTCAATATCCTAAAAGGGGATATGAGTCTTG
>JALEKC010000156.1 GCA_022769325.1 Eubacterium sp.
TTTCTTCCTTTGTTTCTTCCTTTGTTACTTTCTTAGGCTCCTCGTTTTCTGGCTTTTCTTCTTTTTGGGAAGCTAAAATTTTCTTTACTTTTTCCGGATCATTAAAGGTCTGTAATAAAAAAGCAATTTCTTTATCTTCAATATTACTATTGTATCCTTTCACATCAAAGCCATTATCGTTTAAAAGTTTTACTAAATCTCCACTCTTTATCTCTTTATTTTTCGCCTGAATACTTCTTGCAATTTCGAATATCTTCATTTTTGCCATACTATATTTCCTCCAATTCTAAATTTTTACTAATCGACAATGCAAATCCCGGATCAAGAATTGCGAGAGAAGCTCGAAACTCTTTGCCTATCGCTTTGCCAAGGGTATCCTTGTTAAATTGAATTGCCAGAGGAATCTGATAATACAAACAGGAATTTCGGAATTTCTTTTTGGTATTATCGGATGCATCCTCTGCTACGATAACAAGTTTTGCCGTACCGGCTCGAATTGCCTGCTCTGTAAGAAATTCTCCACTGGCAACATTCCCTGATTTCATCGCCAGGCCAAGAGTTCCTAAACTCTTATTTCTATTTTGACTCATTCAACAACTGCCTTTCTAATTCTTCATAAATCACATCATCAATTTCCATTCGAAATGCCCGATTCAAACCACGATTTTTCCTGGCTTTTTTCAGACATTCCAAATCATCACACAAATACGCTCCTCGACCGTTTTTCTTTCCTGTACGGTCTATACTAATTATATGATCCTTTTCCTTGACAATCCGGATAAGTATTTTTTTCTCTTTACTTTCCCGACAGCCAACACATTGTCTCATTGGAACCTTTTTTTCCTTCAACAAAACCACCTCTTATCCTTCCTGGTTCTGTGTCTCACTTTTGATATCAATTTTATAACCGGTAAGTTTCGCAGCCAATCTTGCATTTTGGCCTTCCTTACCAATTGCCAAAGACAATTGATAATCCGGTACTACCACCAGGGCACTTTTTTCCTCTGTATCTACGGTAACCGAAAGCACGCGGGATGGGCTCAATGCATGTTCGATAAAAATAGCCGGATTTTCATTCCATTCTACAATATCAATTTTTTCGCCACGAAGTTCATTTACCACGGCATTGACACGGGCACCATTCATGCCGACACAGGCTCCCACAGCATCCACATCCGGATTCTGACTATAAACAGCAATTTTGGAACGGGAACCTGGTTCGCGGGACACACTTCGAATCTCCACAACACCACTTTGAATCTCTGCAACTTCTGCCTCAAACAAACGCTTTACAAGTTCCGGATGGGTACGGCTGATAACAATTCTTGGTCCTCTTGGAGTATCTTTTACTTCTGTCACATACACCTTAATCTTTTCATGGGAACGAAAACGTTCCGTTTTCACTTGTTCCTGCTCCGTCAAAATCGTGTCAATTTTCCCGATATTAACAGTATAATTTCCGTTGGAATACCGCTGAACCGTACCGGTAATAATATCTTTTTCTTTGGTATAATATTGATCATACAAAACTTTTCTTTCTTCTTCACGAATTTTCTGCACCACAACCTGTTTTGCTTTTTGTGCGGAAATACGGCCAAAATTCTTCGGTGTCACTTCAATGCTGACGACACCTCCCAATTCATCCACCCCATATCTTGCCTCTGCTTCTGTCAGGGAAATTTCCAACGTATCATCTGCCACCTCTTCTACAATGGTCTTATCTTGATACACATGAAATTCGCCCGTTGCCTCATCCAGAGAAACACGGATATTATCCGACTTGCCAAACTGATCTTTGCATGCTGCCAGCAATGAATTTTGAATTGCCTCCAACAATACTTCCTTACGGATATCCTTTTCCTTGGCAATGGCCTCCAATGCCTCAATCAATTCCGGATTTCCATTGGTTGTTTTGCTATTTTTCGCTCTCATTTTTTTCTTTACCTCCATATTGTTTAAAAATCAATTGATTTACGTATCAAAGCGATATCTTTAATCTCAATTTCCAGAGTGTCATCTTCTCCAAATCCTAAAACAATTTTGCCACCATTTGTGGAATCCTCCTGTGGTGCCTCATAGGATTTTAAAATGCCGATAAATTCTTTGTCTGTAAATTTTTTTCCTTTTTGCTCAAATGTAATAGGTGCAAAAAGTTTGACTTCCACATCTTCCCCCAAATTTCTCTGATAATCCTTTGGCTTTTTAAAGGGCCGAAGCAATCCCGGGGAACTCACTTCCAATATATAGGATTCCTCGATAAAATCTTCCGCATCCATCTTGTCGCTCAATGCATGATTCACCAGTGTCAAATCATCAATGGTAATTCCGCCCTCTTTGTCAATATACGCACGAAGATGCCATGAGCCCGCTTCTTTCACAAATTCCACGTCCACAAGTTCAAACTGATTTTCCTCTAAAATCGGCAAAATCAGTTCTTCTGTACGCTTCTCATACATTTGATGTTTACCCAAAAAACATACCTCTTTTCTTAATAACAACAATGAGTGGACTTGCGTCCACTCATCTCAATCCAATAACAACATTTTCAGTATATCACAAGTTTTTTCCAAATGCAAGCACTTTTTATAGGGGATTTCCCGATAATGTGTACAAATTGTAATATACTCCTCTT
>JALEKC010000122.1 GCA_022769325.1 Eubacterium sp.
CCGACACCTGATAATACATGGAATAGGTAAAGTACCCTGACCCCTGTCCACCGGTGGACATAATCAGTTCTAATCTTCCATCTTGATCCAAATCTGTAACTGTAATATACTGTTCTGTAATCTCCTCTTCCTCTTTGGTCTTTTTCAGCCATGTATTCACGTGATCACCGATGAGCGCCAGCTGGTTTGGTATGTCAAGGGATGCTGACTTTTGTCCTTTTTCATCCGAGTCTTTCCGCTCCTGTGGTTTCCAATCCCCGGTAGTCCCCGGCTTTTCCCATGCTCCAATCATTCCAAAATAAATCTTTTCTGAATCTTTTTGGGTCACTTCTTTCATCTCTGCGGTGGAAATATCAATACAGACATAAAAATCTTCATCCAGATCACCGTCCCCATCCCAGTACAACAATACTTTCCCCTCCAGAATCATAAGTCGCACATTGGAATAATCCGCCGCTTCACAGTATCCGGAACGCTGTACTGCCGCTGTCAGTTCCTTCTCATAGGATAGCACCCCATCCGTCAGGGAGTAGGAAAATATCTGTGGATTCTCATGATTTCTCACATAATAGACCGTATTTTCCTCCACAAAAAGACTGTCCTTATAGTAAGGTTCGTCCCACTTCAACTGGTTATTTTCAAAACACTGCTGGAACTGTGCCTCCGTAATCAGTTCTTTTCGCTCTCCCGTCCCACAGTCATATTCCCAGATACTCTGATCGTCGATAATCTGATAATATACTTTATTATGTGCAGAATCTGCCACATATGCCGCATCGGAAAAGCATCTGTCGTCAATGCGCTCCGACTGTTTCTGCCCCATGGTATAAATCCAGAATCCATATGCATTTTCCTCTATTTTCCCTGACTCTCTTCCGGTATGATAGATAACCTGATTCCCGGCTATTTGCGATGACAGTGACAGCGCATAATGGGATATAAAAGGATAATCATCCCCTGTATCTATTTTCTCCGGCTTATTTCCTTTTTTCCTATCATATCGGTATAGCTCGAAATTCGCCATAAAAATAATATTGTCTTCATCCGCATAGACCTGCCCTGTCGTTCCCAAATAACCGCCAGAGCCTCCACAGATACTATCCATGTATTCGTCTTCAAACGTAAATAATTTCTTTTTGTCCTCAATCACTAGTTCTTCCCCGGATTTTGTCTGACGAATGGGTATGGAATAAATGGTGTCTTTTTCATTTTCAAAATCACAGTCACACCAAAGCATTTCCTCATTTCCCACCCAGAGCAAATCATCCTCTTCCATTTCCTCTGTGGGCAATGAAAAACTTTTTTGGTATGTGCCATCTAACGACCACTGTTCCACCGTTCCGTCATCCAATGGCAGATACACCATCCGGTCATTCGCATTTGGATATTTTTTACTTATGGCAACATTCGTTTTCTCCTGCATGTTACTTTCTGTTTTCTGCTCTCCCTTCCCGGCATTGTCTGCTCCGGTACAAGCAGTCATCCCAAAAAGAATTCCGCACAATGCTCCTATGTAGAAAGCACAAGTAGCCATTTTTTTAATCTGTTTTTTCATTGTATTCCTCTCTTTCCTCTTTTAAGCATTTACAATTCAATTTTCTCAGGAAAGGCTTCCTCATCCATCAGGCTGTACAAATTTCCATTTTCGATATGACAGGCATAGATACATTTTGACGCATCAACCGCATCCCGTTCCTGCCTTGCTGCCTTTTTCAGTTCTTTCACCGTCGGGTTATAATCCGGCTGACCGGCTCCGGAATACGCGGTAGAATAATGTGTACCCCATATAACAGAATCAAAGTTCTCCATTTTCTCATCTGAATATTGAATCAAAGAGTATATCCAATACAATGGCATATCATATTTTCCGGTCATGTTCAGATCTACCACTTTCCCTTGTAATCCTTCATCCCCGGGTAAAAAATCCCGCACATAAACCACCAGATTTTTTGCATCCTTGTATTCCTTTTGAATTGTTTTTTTAATATCAGCAATTATTTTGTCTTTCTCACCATTTTTGAAACGATTTTCTAAGGTACAGAGTTGTGTCGATGTCTCTGAAGAAATCGTCATCTTCGTTTCTCCCACCAAAGAATACTGTTTTTGAAACCATTTTTCTTTTTCTAATTTAGCCGCACTGATATCCATATCTATATCCTCATCAAACCAGGCACCATAACCATAATCATAATCCGACGACAGACCTCTTGCATTATATTCAAACGAATAAAAACTCAAATTTTCCAGCTGTGGAAATGTCACAATGATATTATAAAAATTATGTACTCCCTCATCCATCTCAGATACATCACATTCTCTCATATAGAAATGCATCTGTATTTCTTTATCCAGACATTTTTCTTCTTTCAAAGTACGAAAAATAGTACATTGTTCCTTTTCGTCCCTTTCGATAGCAGTATTTTTTTCCCAATAAATAAACTCCTGTATCTCCTGAGCCAGCTTCTCCGTATCCGGAAGATATAATGCATATTTTTCATTTTTTGCAAAATAAGCAGTATCTTCTTTTGTTGTTACGTTTGTATTTTGTGTGGTACTACTACTCTCTTTCGGATTATTCATATTGCAGCTCGTACACAAAATGCATACGAATATCACAAGCAGCTTATATACTTTCATAATGATTCACTCCTCGTTTCCATATGCTCCTACCAATACTTGTATTGTTAAATAACAATTCTTGTCTAAACTCAATGAAATCCAGACGCTCCATAATCTCTTGCAATTCTTCATTTCTCATTTTATCAATAACTGTTCTCGCCTGCTGCTTTGTAAATCCACACATTTCCTGAATCTTAGCAGAAGTAATCTTATCGTTGCTTTGCGAATATTCTAAAATCATATTTTTAGCTTTGATGTACTGAATCGTTTTGTCTCTGGTATATTCCACATCTGATTTAAGTGCTTCATAAACCTTGGCTGTCAGCATATACTCTTTTCCAACAATCTCTATCAATCCATTATTGATCAATTCACTGCATGATTTCTTTGTCTCATCTAAAGACTTTCTATTCGTTAATCTCCCAGTGTCCACTGTAACCACTTCCGACATATGATACATTAGACATTTTTTTGATTTTTCGTTTTACTGTTGCAATTCCAATTTTCAATTCCTTTGCCATATCTGCCGTTGATACTTGCGGATTTTCCTTTATCATTTTGATGATTTTTTCTTGAGTATCATCTTGGGTATCACCTTGAGTATCATCTTGGGTATCACCTTGAATTTTCTCTTCGTTTGCATGTGTTGCATAATTAGAACCATAATTCAAATTATACAAGCGAAATGCGAAGTAATCAATTCTCATGAATATATTTACTACTACAATACTGCAGATGATTATTGTTATATTTTACTAATTGCATCAGACGCCACTAAGATGTCTGAAACTAATATGGGGGTGTATGAAGGTAAAACTACTCGTCTTGTAGATTTAAGAAAATCTCTTCCATCCTATTTTTTAC
>JALEKC010000130.1 GCA_022769325.1 Eubacterium sp.
GGCCAGCAGAATTACACATTTCTGCCCAAAGATACAGCGGCTTCTTATATAAAAGAGAAGAAACTGCGGGAAGTGGAATTGCTTGATTTTCAGACGCCTGTGATAAATAGTTACATTATTGGCAAAAAAAGCAAAAAAAACCTGTGGGGCGGGGTTTTTCTTATTGCAGATGGCGGAAAATTATGATAAAATTATAAAATATAAACTACATATTATGATTAGTGAAAAGGAGAATGGTTTATGGGTAAAAAGCAAGGAACAAAAATGCTTTGTCACGTGGTTGTGACGGCATTGGTATGTACCTCAGTGATGACGCCAATGGATACAATGGCGGCTAAGAAAGCCAAACTGACAAAGAAGTCATTGGTAATTCAGCAAGGTTCCAGTAAAAAGATTGGAATCAAAAACAAGAAAAGCAAGGCAAAGTACACATTTAAAGCGTCCAACAAGAAAATTAAAGTGACCAAGACAGGTAAAGTGTCCGCTTTAAAAGTGGGAACGGCTAAAGTAGTGGTAACGGAAACCTACAAGAAGAAAAAACGCAAGGTAGGTACAGTTTCCATTAAAGTAACAGCCAAAAAAGGAGTTACTTCGACGGAGAAACCAACGGTATCACAGAGCCCTTCGTCTGCGGCACCAAGTGCAGCTGCAACGGTGGCACCAAGTGCTTCTGCAAGCACGGCACCCGGAGGAGCAAGTGCTACACCGGATGCATCTACTAAACCGGAGACATCTGCTATACCAACCGCATCTTCCACACCGGAAGCATCTGTAGCTCCCACAGAGACACCAAAGGAAGATCCAACTCAGACAGTAGTATATAATAACTATTTTGAAGACGGAGATACCAAAGGATTTACGGGACGTGGCAGTTCTATCGAGATTTCACAGTCTGAAAATCATACCGATGGTGGTATGAACAGTCTTTTGTGTACCGGAAGAAGTGCAAACTGGCACGGAGCTTCCCTTTCTATATCCAAGTTTGTAGAAGTGGGTACCAGTTATGATTTCTCTGCCTGGGTAAAACAGGATACGGGAGAAGAACAGGAGATTGCATTAAAACTTCAATATAATGATAAAGAGGGCAATACGCAGTATAAATCCGTTATCTCAGGAGTGACCGGCGGTGTGGCATGTGCAAGCGGCACTTGGGTTCAGCTCAGTGGTTCTTATGTGATTCCGGAGGCAGATGGAGACATTTCCCTTTATCTGGAAATGTCAAAAGACACCGCATCTGACTTCCTTGTGGATGATGTTGTCATTACCGGAAAACAAGCAGAAGATAATGGATATAAAGTGACAGATGAAGTATATGCAGAGATGAAAGCCAACAGCCTTTTGTCTTCAGGAAATAATGCTCGTCTGAAACAGGTGATTGAAAAAGCTCAAAATGGTGATGATGTGACCCTGGCATATATCGGCGGATCCATCACGGAAGGTGCGTTGGCTTCTCCAAATTCCAAGTGTTATGCAGAAGTATCTGCCAATGCATTTGCAGCAAAATATGGAAAAGACGGTGGTTCCAATGTGCATTTCATCAATGCCGGTATGAGTGGAACTCCATCGGATATTGGTGTGGTTCGTTATAATCGTGATGTCATCGAGCGTCTTCCGGAGGGAAGTGATCATCCGGATATTTTATTTATTGAATTTGCGGTAAATGACTATGGTACAGCAACCGGTGGCGGCGGCTATGAGGGTCTGATTCGTCAGGCATTGAAATCCGGTTCTGCCGTAGTATTGATTTTCTCTGTATTTAAGAGTGAGGCCGGTGGACGTGTCATGGAAAATAGTTACCGTCCATATGGTGAATATTATGATTTGCCAATGATTAGTATGGGAGATGCCATCGTAGAACATTTCCGTGAAGATGGTTTCTACGACTGGTATTTTGGTGACAGCCTTCATCCAAATAATACCGGTTACCAATTGATGTCAGATTGTATTATGAATCTGATGGAAACGGTAGAGAAGGAAGCCGCAGAAGAAGACAATATCAAAGATGTGGATGCCATGGATGCAGTGAAAACCACAGCATATCAGGGAATTAAGATGATTGATGCCAAAACGGTGGTAGCCGATGATGCGGCATTGAAATCCATTGAAGCCGGCGGATTTACGGAAACCGATTCTGCGACAGGAAGCTTCCAATATGAATATAATGGAGCAAAGGGAGCTGCCTGGTTCCCAGACAACTGGATGCATGACGACGATGGTGGAAGTGAGGCTCTGAAGATTACGGCAAATTGTAAGACTTTGATGTTTGTTTATAAATTAAGCAATTCTTCCTCTTATGGTTCCGCAGATTTGTACATCGACGGTGTGAAGAAAGAAACTTTGAGCTGCTATGACAAATCCGGTTGGAACAACGGTAAAGTTTATGTGGCAATGACCGAAGATGAGGCAGCAGAGCATGTCATTGAATTGAAAATGGCAGACGGGGACGAAGAGAAAAAATTCACCCTGCTTGCGATTGGGTATAATTAAAGTGGGGTATCCTAATTCCGACGATGAAGTCAGTTCCAATCAATTAAAAATCAATCAAAAAGCGAGAAATTCTTTACGACAGTGACCGTCGTAAAATTGTAGTCAACTACATCGTAGCCTTTTGGACTTAAACCATCTAAGTACTTCAAACGAAGGAAAGGATGGTTTTTTTATGTCAAAAAATGAAAAGTTACCGGAAAACATTAAGCCGGAAATGATAGGTGAGAAGCGATATGTTCGCATCAGTGAGGGTGCTAGGCGCTACTCTGTTAGTCCGAATACCTTCCGCATGATGGCAGCTGAGGCACATGCCATTATCCATGTGAGAAGAATTGTATTAAT
>JALEKC010000155.1 GCA_022769325.1 Eubacterium sp.
GTGTCAGGGAATCGTTCCAGTCTTTTCAGAATTCCAGTGTTTCATGGAAAAAGCTTTACGGAGCATGGGTTATAAGTGCGTCGGTATGAGGTGCCTGTATTTGAGGCACCCATACCGCTACGTACTTATATAGTGAGAACGGCGCAAGAAGTCCGGTGGACTTCTGTTCTGCGCGGACCGGAGTGGAACGGAGAACCATGCGAGTAAACTTTTTCACATGAAATACGGAACCTGAAAGAATTGCCAACGATGACTTGACACAAACGCCCTTTATTTTTTGGTGGCATTTACAATTTTTTTATGCTATACTGTTTGTATCATAAAATGGAAGGAATATGTATAACTATGTCAGAAATAAAAAAAAGTAACATTCGAAATTTTTGTATTATTGCCCATATTGACCATGGGAAATCAACTCTGGCAGATCGAATCATAGAAAAAACAGGTCTTTTGACGGAACGCGAAATGCAGGCTCAGGTGTTGGATAATATGGAACTTGAGCGGGAGCGTGGGATTACCATAAAAGCCCAGACTGTGAGAATTGTATATAAGGCAAAGGATGGGGAAGAATATATTTTTAATTTGATTGATACTCCGGGGCACGTGGATTTTAATTATGAAGTATCAAGAAGTCTGGCTGCCTGTGAAGGTGCAATTTTGATTGTAGATGCGGCACAGGGAATTGAGGCCCAGACCTTGGCAAATTGTTATCTTGCAATCGATCATGATTTGGAAATTATGCCGGTTATCAATAAAATTGATTTGCCAAGTGCAGAACCGGAGCGAGTTAAGGCTGAGATTGAGGATGTGATTGGCATTGAGGCTGAAGATGCGCCATTGATTTCAGCAAAAATGGGAACCAATATCGAGGAAGTGTTGGAGCAGATTGTTCAGAAAATTCCGGCTCCTCAGGGAGAGGAAAAAGCGCCACTGAAAGCACTTATTTTTGATTCCATTTACGATTCCTATAAAGGAGTTATTATATTTTGTCGTATTTTTGATGGAAAAGTGAAAAAGGGGACGAAAATTCGTATGATGGCCACGGGATTGGAAGAAGAAGTGGTAGAAGTAGGAACTTTTGGTGCCGGTCAATTTATCCCTTGTGAAGAATTGTCTGCCGGTATGGTAGGATATATTACGGCCAGTTTGAAAAATGTGGAAGGAACCCGCGTGGGCGACACCGTTACGGATGTGGAGCATCCTTGTGAGAAAGCACTGCCGGGATATAAGAAAGTTCAGCCAATGGTATATTGCGGACTTTATCCGGCAGATGGGGCCAAATATCAGGATTTGCGTGATGCGTTGGAAAAATTGCAATTAAATGATGCGGCACTTCAATTTGAGGCAGAGACATCCGTGGCTCTTGGCTTTGGATTCCGCTGTGGTTTCCTTGGACTTCTGCATCTGGAGGTCATCCAGGAGAGATTAGAGAGGGAATACAATCTGGATCTTGTGACAACCGCACCGGGAGTGGTTTATCATGTTTACAAAACCAATGGAGAGATGGTAGAAGTAACCAATCCTTCCAATCTTCCGGACCCGTCGGAAATAGAGCATATGGAAGAACCAGTGGTCAATGCGGAGATTATGGTAACCACCGAATATGTGGGTGCCATCATGACCCTTTGTCAGGAGCGACGTGGTGTCTATCTTGGTATGGAATATATGGAAGAGACCAGAGCACTTCTTAAGTATGTACTGCCATTGAATGAAATTATTTATGATTTCTTTGACTCTTTGAAATCACGTTCCAGAGGGTATGCTTCCTTTGATTATGAAATGAAAGGATATGAGCCTTCCAGTCTGGTGAAATTAAACATTCTGATAAACAAAGAAGAAGTGGATGCCCTGTCCTTTATTGTACATGAAAGTACAGCTTATGAGCGGGGAAGAAAAATGTGTGAGAAACTGAAACAGGAAATTCCAAGACATTTGTTTGAAATTCCGATTCAGGCGGCTATTGGAAATAAAATAATTGCCCGCGAGACCGTAAAAGCAGTGAGAAAGGATGTCCTTGCCAAATGTTATGGTGGTGATATTTCCCGTAAGAAAAAGCTGCTTGAAAAGCAAAAAGAAGGGAAAAAACGTATGCGTCAGATAGGTAATGTGGAAATTCCACAAAAGGCATTTATGAGTGTTTTGAAACTGGATGAGGAAAACTAGATGAAACAGACATTGGGAATCTATATTCATATTCCATATTGTGTTCGCAAATGCAATTATTGTGAGTTTCTGTCTCTCCCTCTGGGGGAGACAGAGGATTGCAATGGGAGAGAAGCCTATGTGAAGCAATTGTTGCAGGAAATACAAAAGCCCTGGAAAATTCCGGAAAACCCTGTGACTGTGGATACCGTTTATATTGGTGGTGGGACCCCGAGTGTACTGTCGATTTCACAGATTTCTTCGATTATATCGCAATTGCGCAAGCAGTGGAAAGTGGACCCTCAGGCGGAGATTACCATGGAATGTAATCCGGGAACCGTAGACCGGCAGGGGTTGATGCAGTACCGGGAAATGGGAATCAATCGATTGAGTATGGGGATTCAGTCGGCGGTGGATCATGAATTGCAGGCTCTGGGAAGAATCCATACATTTTCTCAGGCAAAGCAGGCGGTAGAATGGGCCAAAGAGGCTGGTTTTACCAATATTAGTGTGGATTTAATGAGTGCCATTCCCGGACAGACCTTGGAGAGTTATGAATTTTCACTACATCAAATTTTGAATCTGGAACCACAGCATATTTCCTCTTACAGTCTTATAATCGAAGAAGGTACACCATTTTATGAAAAATATTGGCAGAAGCCGCCGGTGGATGAGGAGACGGATCGTCGAATGTATGAAATGACCGGTGAGATTCTGGAAGCCAATGGGTATCGGCGGTATGAAATATCCAATTATGCCAAACCGGGGTATGAAAGCCGTCACAATACCAAATACTGGACAGGGAAAGATTATCTTGGAATTGGTCTGGGAGCAAGTTCTAAGATTGGCAGATTTCGCATTCAAAATGAAAGGGAACTGTCCCGGTATCTTCAGAATATTCAGGAGCATAAAAGGGTGTCCTATATCGAGGAGACTCTTACCAAAGAAGAGGAAGAAAAAGAATATTTTATATTGGGACTCCGGTGCACCAGGGGAGTTTCTTTAAGGCAATTTGTCCAATGCTTTGGCAGAGAAGCCCTTGCGGGATATGAAGAAACCATTCGGCATATCTGCGAGTTGGGATTGGCAAAGAGACAAGGGGAGATGCTTGCTCTTACTAAAAAGGGGATTGATGTGAGCAATCTGATTTTTGAAATGTTTTTGTAAAAGTTTGGAAGAGCATGTTTTTTTCTTTGCTCACAAATTTTAACTAGACAACAATAGTAAAAAAGGTTACAATATAATTAACAAATATTTTGTTAAGGAAGTGAACGAATGAATTCAGTATATGAGAAGGTCGAATTATGTTATAGACAGATTCGTACAAAAATTGATTTTGTGCCAAAGGTAGCAATTGTTTTGGGAAGCGGATTGGGTGCTTTGGCAGAAGTAATTAAAGTGGTGGACTCCATTGATTATTCACAGATACAGGGTTTTCCGGTGTCCACAGTAGATGGTCATAAGGGACGTTTCGTATTTGGATATATTGAACAGACTCCCGTTGTGATTATGCAGGGTCGTGTTCATTTTTATGAAGGATATGCTATCAGTGATGTGGTTTTGCCTATCCGAGTAATGAAAAGATTAGGGGCGGAAATTTTATTTTTAACCAATTCTGCCGGTGGATTAAATACCATGTATCGTCCGGGAGATTTTATGATGATTACGGATCAGATTGGTAGTTTTATGCCATCTCCGTTACAAGGGGAAAATGTAGAAGAATGGGGAAGTCGTTTCCCATCTATGGAAAACCTCTACGATATCAAACTTTGTGATTGTATTCGTCAGGCGGCAAGAGAATGTAATGTGCCACTTCGCGAGGGTGTGTATGTTCAGATGCGTGGACCTCAGTATGAGACTACAGCAGAGGTTCGTATGTGCCAGGCCCTTGGTGGAGATGCAGTAGGTATGAGTACGGCCATTGAAGCGATAGCCGGTCGTCATATGGGAATGCGTGTGTGTGGATTGTCATGTATTTCCAATATGGCTTGTGGTATCAGCAAGACTCCATTGAATCATATGGAAGTGACAGAAGTGGGAGAAAAAATGGCTCCTCTGTTCCGTATGCTGGTATACAAAGCCATCAGTAAAATGACAGCTGATATGATTGAAAAGACAGAGCCTGTTGTAAAACCGATTGTACAACCGGTACGCCAGAGTGTGATTATTGATGACATGTAAGAATAGAAAAATACGGTTTTATCGTGCCCGAATAGCTACGATGGAGCCGGGGAAAGAGATTTTTGAGGGCGAGCTTCATGTAAAAGGAAATCGCATTACCTATGTTGGCCCGGAGGAGAGTGCTCCGGTGGAGGAAAACTGGGACCGCGAGGTAGATGTAGATGGCGATTTGCTCTTGCCGGGATTTAAAAATGCACATACCCACACAGCCATGACATTTTTGCGTTCTTATGCCGATGATGTTCCATTGCAGACCTGGCTGTATGAGAAAATTTTTCCTATGGAGGAAAAGCTGACAGAAGAAGACCAATATTGGTTGATTCGACTGGGAATCATGGAATATCTGACAAGCGGAATTACAGCAAATTTTGATATGTACCGTGATTTTAACTGTCATGCCGAAGTGTCGAGAGATGTTGGATTTCGTACGGTAATGTGCAGCGGGTTAAATGATTTTTGCAGTTCTGTGGAAGAAGTGAAAGAGCAATTTTATCATTTGAATGAGATGTCACCTCTTATCACCTGTCAACTGGGATTTCATGCAGAGTATACGACGAAGCGAGAAACCTTAGAACAGCTTGCCAGATTGTCACAAGACATGCGTAAGCCGGTTTATATGCATATATCAGAAACAAAGAAAGAGGTCGAGGAATGTTATGAAAAGTATCATGTTTCCCCGTTTGGGCTTTTGGATTCTATTGGTATGTTTGAGTATGGCGGCGGGGGCTTTCATGGTGTTTGGATGTCCGAAGAGGATAAGAAAATTTGCCAGAAAGACAAACTCGCAATCGTATCCAATCCGTCGTCAAATCTGAAGTTAGCTAGTGGTATTGCGGACTTATGTGGTTTGATGGAGGCTGGAATTCCCGTAGCTCTTGGAACCGATGGACCAGCCAGCAATAATGCATTAGATATGTTTCGTGAGATGTATCTTGCCTCGGTTTTACCGAAGGTTTATCATGGAGATGCATCTGCCATGAAAGCAGAGGATGTCCTTTCTATGGCCACCACGCAGGGGGCTTATGTGATGGGGCTGCCGGATTGTGATATCCTTGCCGAAGGGAAATTGGCAGACTTGATTCGGATTGACATGAAACAGCCAAATATGCAGCCGGAACATGATATTTTGAAAAATTTAGTATATAGTGGAAGCAAAGAGAATGTAAAGATGACGATGGTGGATGGAAACATTCTTTACGAAGAGGGGCAGTTCTTCATGGACGAAGAGCCTGGGGAAATCTATCATCAAGTGGAAAAGATTATCAAGCGAATGGAGGCGTGAGATATGAATATTCGATTGCAGCAAGGGGAAGATGGTTTTGGACCGGTATCCCGTAATTTTGTCCAGGGAATGCTTGTTCAGAAACAGGCAGGAAAATTGGTTGGCAATGTATTTCAGAGCGACAAAAAGATGGATCAAACTTTATCTGATATGTTGCAAAAGCGCGAGGAACTGTTGCAGACAACTACGGAGAAACTTAAGGAATTAAGCCGTTTGCAGGAGGAACGCAAAGAGATGCTTTCTCAGGCAGAAGACCCGGTTGTGGCAAAGAATATCGAAGATATTACAGAGCGCATGACGGAAATCTGGAAAGAAGTAGACGCTAACCGAACAAAGGCATCCGCTTACGGTCAGGCAGTTTCCAATACTAAAGTTGAGAGATTGAAAAGTCATGCCATGGTAGACGCTTCAAACCAAGCAGAGGATTTGCTGATACAGAGTGCAAAAGAACTTGCAAGTGCTTTGATGGAAGAAGCTCAGCAAAACATCGAAGAGGAGTTTGAAGAGACTAAAGAAATGGCAGAAAAGGTTCAGGAGAAACGGGAAGAGATGACTCCGGAGTCAGAGCAGGAGGATTCTTTGACAGAGCAGATTCTCTCCCAATCTGAAAAGAAAGATGATGTTGATAAGAAGATACAAAAAATGTTGGATGAACTTAATCTCTTAATGGATGATATTAAGGGAATAAAAGTGGATTGTAGTTTGTAATATATTTATGATTATGCCATGTTTTTGCTTTATATTATTGGTAGGATTGTAAAATCAAATCACTTACAAAGTAGAAATGAGGCATACAATGTGTAAAATAAGTGTACATAAAATGATAATCATGATATGCCTTCTCCTAGGAGTGGGCATATTTTTTTCGCCTTCCAGAGAAGTTGAGGCACAGGAAAAAATTGTATATACAATAGAGGCTGGAAGTCAAAAAAGTATAAGTAATATAATTAAAAACCATCCTTTTATGAAAACCGAGGCAACAAAGTACCGGAATCTCACTTGGAAATCCACCAAATCAAAGGTGGTGGAAGTAAAAAACAATCGGAAAATTGTGGCTGTCAAAAAAGGGAAAGCCTATCTTCGTGGTTATGATAAGAAACATAAAAAAGTGGCAGTTATTCGAATTGTGGTTGGAAAAAGAGTAAAAAAAATTAGTGTACCTTCTTCCAGTCTTACCCTTTCTTTTGGCAGCAGTGCTTATTTGCAGGCAAGTGCAGCACCATCCAATGCCTCTTATGGTAAATTGTATTATGAAGTAAAAAATCCTGCCATTTTACGTGTGTCTGCCAAAGGAAAAGTGACTTCTTTATCTTCCGGTACCACGAAAGTGACGATTTATTCAAAAGATGGAAGAGCCAAAAAGAATGTCACGGTAAAAGTCAAAGATGGCAGTCTTCGAAGCACTTCCACAGGGGCGGTAAAGGGAACGAAAAATTCCGACAATACAGCACTTATCTGGTATGGACTTCCCTATGGGCAATCCACAGCAGGAACCAATCGCTGGAAGGCTCCACAGCCGGTTCTTGCCTGGTCAGGAACCTTGAATGCCACAGTGCCCAAGACGGGTGCTGCCTGTTATGGAGACGGAACTTCATATGTGGGAACAGAGGAGTGTCTTTATGTGAATGTATACCGACCAAATTCAACGGAAAAAAATCTGCCGGTCATGGTATATCTCCATGGTGGAGGAAATGCTTCCGGCGATGCCAATACGGATTTTTCTAAATTTGCGGTGGCTGCCAATGTGGTTGTAGTATCGGTAGAATATCGCCTTGGTGCCTTTGGGTATTTGAGTCATCCGGCACTGCAGACCGGAACTGCAGAGGAAAACAGCGGAAACTTTACATTGCTTGACATCAAGGCAGCTCTTCAATGGGTGCAAAAAGAGATTCGCAATTTTGGCGGAAATACTTCCAATGTTACCCTGAGTGGATTTTCGGCAGGGGCAAGGAATGTCATGCTTTGCATGATATCACCACAGATGAAGGGGTTGTTTCATAAAGTCATTGCCTTTAGTGGTGGATGTAATACATGTACTCCGGAGATGGGCGAAGAGTCATCGGAGGAAAAACTGGCTTCTATTCTTGTAAAACGTGGTACTTACCAAACAAAGAAAGAAGCATTAGAGTATATTCAGAACGCGGATGACAATACCGTTCGTGATTTGTTTTACAGTCTGACTACAGCAGAAGTTGCCAATATGTATCAGTCATCTGCACTGCGTTTAAATCGGTTTCCGCAAGGATTTAATGATGGTGTTGTGATTCCGAAAGAGGGTTTTTCCGTCATAGCAAGTGGAAATTATAATCGTGTTCCGATTATCCTGGGAAGTGATATTACTGAATTTTCTAGTTTTGCCATTAAGACAGATATTCAGGAGGCGGTTAATGGGACGGTGACAACCACCTATGACCGAATTATGCAGGCTGCTGTTGAATATGGCAGTTTATTTCAATCCGAACATTATATCGAGGAAACGGCCAATATGCTTTCTCAGGATGCCCTTCATCAACCGATTTTTGCTTATCGATTTATGTGGGGGACAGACCCGGCCGTGACAGATAGTGCATATAGTACCTATGTCGGAGCCGGTCATGGGATGTCGAAAGATTTCCTTCGTGGCGTATATAAAAATAGCAACCCACAATTGTCGCCGAATGCCATACGGACTGAAAATAAACCCGGTCGCAAGGAACTGACTACTCTGATGCAAAGTTATTTGGGGAACTTTTTGAAAAACGGTTCACCGAATGGCACAAAGTTAGGAACATGGGCGAATTGGAACAATCTTACGGGAGTCAATAAAATTATGCTGTTTAATGCTACGTCAAAAAAGGCTTCTGCCACCATGAGTCCAATGTATTATTCGGATGACGAGACCTTTGCCAAGATGAAAGCAAATTTATTGCCGGAGGAATATCGTATTTTAATTGATGTTGTGTTCAAAGACCGTTTCTTTATGCCGGAGGTAATACCGGAATAGATAGAGAGAGGGAAATAAAAAAGGAATATTTTCTCAATTTCTGCATATCCTTTTTATAAGATTATGTGCGTAAAAAGGATGCGCAGGAAAAGAGGAAAATATGGACAAGAAAAGAAAAACAATGACAATGGATGGAAACATGGCGGCTGCACATGTTTCTTATGCGTTTACGGAGGCAGCAGCGGTATATCCCATTACCCCTTCTACTCCTATGGCAGAATATACCGAAAAATGGTCAAGTAAGGGAAAAGAGAATGCCTTTGGACATGCTCCGGTGATTCGGCAGATGCAGTCCGAAGCCGGGGCGGCAGGGGCCTTGCATGGCATTTTACAGGCAGGAGCTTTGGGAACAACCTATACCGCATCCCAGGGATTGCTTTTGATGGTGCCCAATTTGTATAAAATGGCAGGTGAGTTGCTTCCCGCTGTCATTCATGTGGCAGCGAGGGCATTGGCAACCCATGCACTCTCCATATTTTGTGATCATTCGGATATTTACGCTTGTCGCCAGACCGGATGTGGGATTCTTTGTGCCAGTAATGTGCAGGAAGTGATGGACCTTGGTGCCGTAGCCCATATGGCAGCAATTGTGGGAAGAGTTCCTTTTATACACTTTTTTGACGGATTCCGGACCTCCCATGAAATACAAAAAATAGAAGTATGGGAGGAAGAGACTCTTCGAGAGTTTTTGCCGCAAAAACAAGTGGATGAATTTCGGGCAAGAGCATTAAATCCAGAACATCCTGTACAGCGGGGAACAGCACAAAATCCGGATATTTTCTTTCAAACCCGAGAAGCCGCCAATGGATATTATGAAAAACTGCCGGAGATTGTCACAGAGGCAATGGAGAAAGTAAATAAAAAAGCTGGGACAAACTATCATTTGTTTGATTATTATGGAGATAGAGAGGCAACTCATGTTATTGTGGCAATGGGGTCCGTTTGTGATACCATCAAGGAAACCGTGGATGAAATGAGAAGAGAGGGGAAAAAGGTTGGTTTGCTTCAAGTAAGATTATTTCGTCCCTTTTCCAAACAGCATTTATGGGCAGCATTACCAAAGACGGTTAAGCAGATAAGTGTATTGGATCGAAGTAAGGAGCCGGGGGCTGTGGGAGAGGCATTGTATCTGGATGTGGTTGCCGCATTGAAAGAGAGTCCTTTCGCTTCTGTTCCGGTATTTGGCGGGCGATATGGTCTTGGTTCCAAAGATGTAACACCGGCGAATATCGTCTCGGTTTATCAAAATACGGAGAAAAAAGAATTTACTATAGGAATTGAAGATGATGTGACACATTTATCCTTATCCCCCATGCCGATTTCTCTTAAGAATTCCTCTATTTGCTGCAAATTCTGGGGAATGGGGGCAGATGGCACCGTGGGGGCGGCTAAAAATTCCATTCATATAATAGGAGAAAATACCCCTTCTTATGTGCAGGCATATTTTGAATATGATTCACGTAAATCCGGGGGTGTAACCATTTCGCATCTCCGTTTTGGAGAGGCGCCTATCCGTTCGGCCTATCGAATCTATGAAGCGGATTTTGTAGCATGTCATATGCCGGCTTATTTGGAACGTTATGATATGGTTCAGGATTTGAAACAGGGAGGAGTATTTCTTCTAAATTGCCCTTGGAAGGAGGAAGAACTGGAAGAAAAATTGCCAGGAAGGGTAAAGCGTTTTCTGGCAGAAAAGGAAATTCAGTTTTATGTCATTGATGGATTTGCGCTAGGCAAAAAAATAGGACTTGGTGGGCGCATCAATACGATTTTACAGGCGGCATTTTTTACGATCAGTGGAATTCTTCCCAAAGAAGAAGCAGAGAAATTACTAAAAGAGGCCGTGAAAAAAACCTATGAAAAAAAGGGACAAGCTGTGGTTGAAATGAATGAAAAAGCCATTGAAGAAGGGATGAGTGGAGTTCGGCAGATATCCATCCCTGAAAAATGGAAAAATTCAGAAGAAAAGAAGGTCTCCGGAGAAACAAAGCAAAAGTCCTCCTTTATGGAATATGTGCAAATTATCCAAAAAAAGATTCAGAAACAAAAGGGAGATCAATTGCCGGTATCTGCCTTTGTACCCTATGCAGATGGAACGACACCAGTGGGAACGACGGCGTTTGAAAAACGGGGAGTGGGAATTGAAAGTCCGAGATGGAATCCGGAAGGATGTATCCAATGCAATGCATGTGCGTTTGTCTGCCCCCATGCATGCATCCGTCCCCTTGTGGTGCGGGAGGAAGAGCGGGAGAAAGTACCGGAAGGGACTATGACAGAATTTCGCGGGATGAATGGTTATCAATTTGCAGTAACCATTTCCACACTGGATTGCACCGGGTGTGGTAATTGTGCCCACATATGTCCGGGAAATAAGAAAAATGATGTGTTGAAAATGATTCCTGCCAGGGAAGCCATGGAGTGGCAGAAAATGTACGACTATGGTGTGAAACACCCGGTTCCCCACGAAGTCTGTGACAAGTTTCCTCCGAGTACCATGAAGGGAAGTCAATTCAGACAGCCATTGTTGGAATATTCGGGAGCTTGTGCCGGTTGTGGCGAGACCGCCTATGCCAAATTGGTAACCCAGCTCTTTGGTGACCGGCTTTATATCGCCAATGCAACGGGCTGTTCTTCCATCTGGGGCGGTTCCTCCCCCTCCTGTGCTTATACAGTAAATTCCGAAGGAAAGGGACCGGCATGGGCAAATTCGCTGTTTGAAGATAATGCAGAATTTGGTTATGGAATGAGGATAGCACAAAAGACTTTGCGAAATCGAGTATTGGAAGCCGTCAACCAGTGCAGAGAGGAAATTTCTGACAATGAAGAAAAAAAACTGCTCACAAACTATCTGGATACTCGAGAAGATGGCATGGCCAACCAGAAAGCTACGAAGGAAATGATGGACTATTTGGCAAAGAAAGAGGAGAAAAACAAATACGAACGTTTGATTCTTCAGTTAAAAGACTTTGCTTCCAGAAAGAGCCATTGGATTTTTGGCGGAGATGGATGGGCTTATGATATCGGATATGGAGGACTTGATCATGTACTGGCCAGTGGAGAAAATGTCAATATTTTGGTGTTCGATACGGAAGTATATTCCAATACCGGCGGCCAGGTGTCCAAGGCAACACCTATGGGTGCTGTGGCACAACTTGCCTCCCGGGGAAAAGAGAAGGCAAAGAAGGACCTGGCAGCCATGGCTATATGCTATGGCGACGTATATGTGGCCCAGGTATCACAGGGAGCGGATTACAATCAAATGATAAAAGCCTTTATGGAAGCAGAGCAATATCCGGGACCTTCCCTTATTATTGCGTATGCACCATGCATCAATCATGGAATCCGCAGTGGTATGGGAAGTGCCGTGGAAGAGGAAAAGAGAGCTGTCCTTTCAGGATATTGGCAGCTTTTCCGTTATCAGCCTCTCCGAAAGAAAAAAGGGGAAAATCCATGGATATGGGATTCCAGGGAACCCAGTATGGAAATGCAGGAATTTTTCGATGGAGAATTGCGATTTGATTATCTTCAAAAAACGGATCCCGGGCGTTCCAAGATGCTTCTTTCTGAGGCAGAGCATCAGGTAAGAGAAAAAGTTGAAATGCGAAAGGAGATATCCTTGCAATAATGTGTAAAATGGTGTATAAATATTCATAGAGGTTTTATAAAAAACCATGGGGAATTGAAAATGAGAACAAATGGAGGAAGAGAATATGGAATTAACAAGTGTACGAAATATTTTTCGTGACAGGGAGCAATATATGGGAAAGGAAGTGTCCATTGGGGGCTGGGTAAGAAGTATCCGGGCATCGAAAACCTTTGGATTTATTGTGGTAAATGACGGAACTTTTTTTGAACCACTGCAGGTGGTTTATAGTGATGCATTGGCAAATTTTGAGGAAATATCAAAATTAAATGTAGGTGCCGCTGTCATTGTAAACGGAACTTTGGTTGCTACACCGGAAGCAAAGCAGCCCTTTGAAATTCAGGCCACCAGTGTGGAAGTGGAAGGGGCATCCAGCGGAGATTATCCCTTGCAAAAGAAGAGACATTCCTTTGAATATTTGCGGACCATCAGTCATCTGCGTCCAAGAACCAATACCTTTCAGGCAGTCTTTCGTGTGCGCTCATTGATTGCCTACGCGATTCATAAATTTTTCCAGGAACGAGAATTTGTTTATGTGCACACACCATTGATTACCGGAAGTGATTGCGAAGGCGCAGGGGAAATGTTTCAAGTGACCACCCTTGACTTAAATCAGATTCCGAAGACAGAAGAGGGAAATATTGATTATAGTCAGGATTTCTTTGGAAAAGAGACAAATTTAACCGTAAGTGGACAGCTCAACGGAGAGACCTTTGCACAGGCATTTAAAAATATTTATACCTTTGGTCCTACATTCCGGGCAGAAAATTCCAATACAACCCGTCATGCGGCAGAATTTTGGATGATTGAACCGGAAATTGCATTTGCAGATTTGAAAGATGATATGATTTTAGCAGAAAGCATGTTGAAATATATCATTCGATATGTGCTTGAAAATGCACCGGAAGAAATGGACTTTTTCAATCGCTTTGTGGATAAGGGATTGATTGAGAGACTGGAACATGTTGCAAATTCTGAATTTGCGCATGTTACATATACAGAAGCAATCGAAATACTTGAGAAGAACAATGACAACTTTGAGTATAAAGTGTCTTGGGGAGCAGATTTACAGACCGAACACGAGCGCTATCTTACGGAAGAAGTGTTCAAACGTCCGGTATTTGTGACAGATTATCCCAAAGAAATCAAGGCATTTTATATGAAAATGAATGCGGATGGTAAGACAGTTGCGGCTATGGACTGTCTGGTACCCGGTATCGGAGAGATTATTGGTGGAAGCCAGCGTGAAGATGATTATGATAAGCTTGTTGCGCGTATGGAAGAATGTGGCCTTCGCAAGGAAGATTATGAGTTTTATCTTGATTTGAGAAAGTATGGTTCCACCCGTCATGCCGGATTTGGTCTTGGTTTCGAAAGATGCGTTATGTATCTCACCGGGATGTCCAACATTCGTGATGTCATTCCATTCCCAAGAACAGTAAATAACTGTGAGTTATAGGAGGCAGACATGAAAATACCTGATAATTACCAATCGGCTTTGGATGTTCGTGAGACAGAAATTGCTATTAAAGAAGTAAAAGATTTTTTTGAAAGAGCATTGGCAACGAATTTGAATTTGACCCGTGTTTCCGCACCATTGTTTGTGGCACCGGAAACCGGATTGAATGATGATTTGAATGGAGTAGAACGACCGGTGTCTTTTGGTATCCGTGAACAGGGAGACCGAGTGGTACAAATCGTCCATTCTCTGGCCAAATGGAAACGCCATGCCTTGAAACGTTATGGATTTTCGGTTGGAGAAGGGTTGTATACGGATATGAATGCCATTCGCCGGGATGAGGATACGGACAATATCCATTCTA
Organism: Eubacterium sp.; assembly: GCA_022769325.1. Taxonomy (GTDB): domain Bacteria; phylum Bacillota; class Clostridia; order Lachnospirales; family Lachnospiraceae; genus Eubacterium_F. The sequence continues at coordinate 14,055 of JALEKC010000155.1, forward strand.
TTTTTGTGGATCAATGGGACTGGGAGCGCATTATCGAAAAATCCCAGCGCAATGAGGGAACCTTAAAAGAGATGGTTTGTAAAGTTTATCAATCCCTGCAGGAAACGGAAGACTATATGTCAGTAAAATATCCATATATAGAGAAAACCCTTCCTCAGGATATTACCTTTATTTCCACGTTTGAGCTGGAAAAGAAATACCCGGATAAGACACCGAAAGAAAGAGAATATTTGGCAGCCAAAGAACATGGTGCTATCTTTTTGATGCAAATCGGAGATGCGCTGGCATCGGGAGAACCCCATGATGGAAGGGCACCGGATTATGATGACTGGTCACTGAATGGAGATATTATTGTATATTATTCGGTTTTGGATATTGCTTTGGAATTATCTTCCATGGGAATTCGCGTGGATGAAAAAGCGTTGGAAGAGCAGCTGAAAAAAGCTGGATGTGAGCAGCGAAAGGAATTGCCTTTTCAAAGAGAAATTATGGAAGGAAAGCTGCCATATACCATTGGTGGAGGAATTGGACAGTCCCGTATCTGCATGTTCTTTTTGAAAAAGGCGCATATTGGAGAGGTACAGGCATCTCTCTGGACGAAAGAAGAAATGCAGGCGGCAGAAAAAGCCGGAATTCAGATTTTATAAGAAAGATAAGACGAGAAGCGAGGTAAATTATGGAAAACTTTACATTTTATGCACCAACCTATTTTGATTTTGGAAAAGGGGCTCAAGAGCATGTGGGACAGTTGATTAAACGTTTTGGAGGAAGCAAGGTTCTTCTTCATTATGGCGGGGGTTCCATCAAACGCTCCGGACTGTATGACCAGGTAGTACAATGTTTGAAACGAGAAGAGATTGACTTTGTGGAGCTTGGTGGTGTAAAACCAAATCCAAGAAGCGGATTGGTATATGAGGGAATTGAATTATGTAAAAAAGAGGGCGTGGATTTTATTCTTGCGGTAGGCGGCGGAAGTACCATCGATTCTTCCAAAGCAATTGCTGCGGGAAGTTGTTATGAGGGAGACTTTTGGGATTTTTATGAAAAGAAAGCGACCATTGAAAAAGCACTTCCCATCGGAACGATTTTGACCATTGCGGCAGCAGGTTCGGAAGGTTCTATGAATACGGTTATTAACAATGAAAAAACCGGATTTAAAAAGGGAGCAGCTTCCGAATGCTTACGTCCTAAATTTTCCATCTTAAATCCGGAGTTGACGTGTACACTTCCACCATACCAGTCAGCAGCAGGTGCTACGGACATTATGATACATGTATGTGAGCGCTATTTTTCCAATACGGAAGAAGTGGAAATTACGGATCGCTTGTGTGAAGCTGTTTTGAAAACCATTATTTATGAAGCTCCTCGTGTTATTGAAGATCCGAACAATTATGAAGCAAGAGCCAATATCATGTGGGCCGGCATGCTGGCGCATAATAACGTATGTGGGGTAGGCCGTGTACAGGACTGGGCAAGTCATCATATTGAACATGAATTGTCGGCCTTGTATGATGTCACCCATGGAGCAGGCTTGGCGGTAATTGCACCGGCGTGGATGCGCTATGTCCTCAAAATCAATCCTCACAAATTGGTTGACTTTGCAACAAGAGTCTGGGATATCGAACCACAGGAAACGGAAGAAGCTACTGCGTTAAAAGGAATTGAAGCCTTTGAAGCATTCTTGAAAAAAATTGGAATGCCCCTTACTTTTGCAGAAATCGGAGCAAAAGAAGAAGATATTGATTTAATGACGGAGAAACTTCTTGGAAAGCGTAAAACCGAAGGAAATTATGTGAAATTGGAAAGCGATGATGTAAAGAAGATTTATCATTATGCTGCACAGCGCAAACCCGAATGATTTCGAGGGAGGAAAGCAATGAAAGATCAAAATGAATTTATGCGGCAGATGCTTGACTTGGTGGAATATGCCAGAACCAATGAAAATCGCATAACCAAAGAACAGGTGGATGATTTTTGCCAGGATTTGGATTTGAAAAAGACCCAGTTAAAACTGGTTTATGAATTTCTGGAAGAGCATCATATCGAAATTGAAGGAGTGTCTACAAAGGAATATTTTTCAGCAAAAGAGGGAAAAGATCCTTCCCTTAGTACGGCCGACTCCCGGTATTTGTCCCTGTATCGAAAAGAATTACAGGAATTGCAGCAGTATTCCGAGGAAGAAAAACAGAATCTGTATGAGAGACTTTTAGCAGGCGAAGGAGAAGTTTCTCGGCTTGTGGTGGAATCTCATTTGCAGCGGGTGGTTACCCTGGCAGCCAAATACAAAAATCGAGGGGTGCCATTGGAGGATTTGATTCAGGAAGGCAATCTCAGTCTTTTGATGGCAGTAGAAGAACTCTGTGGAAACTCGGATGTTTTGGATGTAAAGAAAGAACTGGATCGTCAAATCCGAAGTCGTATGATTGAAATGGCAGATGAGCAGCTGGCCAGCAAAGGAATGGAAAATACCATAGTGGCAAAGACCAATCTGATACATGAAGCAACGAAGATTCTTGCCGAAGAATGGGGACGTCTGGCAACTTTGTCAGAATTAGCAGATTATACCAAAATGACAGAGGATGAAATCCGAATGTATGTGGATCTTGCTCTGGAAGAAATTCATATTGGAAAAGAATAAACAATGGAGAGACTATGAGATATGAAGATAGTATTCGTCAGATAAAAGGCGTTGGTGAAAAAGCAGAACAACGGTTCCATAAATTGGATATCCGGACCGTTGGCGATCTTTTGGAACACTATCCCAGAGCCTATGACGAATTTCATGATATTGTAAAAATAGCAGAGGCAGAAGAAGGAGAGATGACCGCTTTGGAAGGAGTAATAGCCGGTCGTCCCTCCCTTTATTCAAATGGAAAATTAAAAATCATATCCATTGTCCTTCAGGATGAAACGGGAAAAATAACGGTTACATGGTTTAATATGCCATTTTTAGCCAGCCGTCTGAAAATGGGGACAAGGTATATCATGCGTGGAAAAATCGGACGCAAGAATGGTAAATTGGTGCTGGAACAACCGAAGTTGTATAGTAAAAATGAATTTTTTAAACTGGTTGGCAGGATGCATCCTATTTATCCGCTAACTTCCGGATTAACCAATCATATGGTGGAAAAGGCCGTTGGGGAAGCACTGAATTCTGTGGAAGAGGTGACGGAGTTTTTACCGGCGGATTTAAGAAAAAGACAAGAGCTTCTTGGGTATAAGAAGGCACTTCATGACATTCATTTTCCCAAGAATCAGGTGGAATATCGAAAAGCAAGAAAGAGATTAGTCTTTGATGAATTTTTTCTATATCAGGCAGCATTGCAGGCTATTCGTGTAAGAAATTATCCCAAGAGTATGTATGTGATGGAAAAAAAACAGGAATTGGAGACCTTTGTCCAAAACCTTCCGTATTCTCTTACCCAAGCCCAGAAAAAAGTATATGGAGAGATTGAGCAGGATATGACCGGTGGAATTACCATGAATCGGCTGGTTCAAGGCGATGTGGGGTCTGGAAAAACAGTGGTGGCGGTAATGGCGCTCTTTTTGACCGTATGCAATGGAGCCCAGGGCGCCTTTATGGTGCCCACGGAAGTACTTGCCATACAGCATAAAGAATCTCTGGAAGCGATGTTGTCCTCCTATGGAATTCGTATCGGTTTATTGATTGGTTCCATGACCGCAAAAGAAAAGCGGGAAGGAAAGGAAAAACTGGCAAGTGGAGAGTGGGATATCGTCGTTGGAACCCATGCCATTTTGCAAGACAATGTTGAGTTTGCCAATCTGGCTTTGGTTATTACGGACGAACAACATCGTTTTGGTGTTCGTCAAAGAGAAAAATTGATGGAAAAGGGAGATGTTCCCCATGTGCTTGCCATGAGTGCCACACCGATTCCAAGGACATTAGCTTTGGTGCTCTATGGGGATATGGATTTGTCCATCATGGATGAACTTCCGGCAAACCGACTTCCAATTAAAAATTGTGTGGTGGGAACAGATTATCGTCCCCAGGCATATCGATTTATGAAAGAGCAGATTGACAAAGGGCGGCAGATTTATATCATTTGTCCCATGGTGGAAGAAAAGGATGAAGTGGAATTGGAAAGTGTAACGGTATATGCCGAGCAGTTAAAGTCCATTTTTCCGCCGGATATTTCCATTGATTTTCTGCATGGAAAAATGAAACCAAAAGAAAAAAATGAAGTGATGCAGCACTTTGTGGAAGGAGCGACAGACATCCTGGTTTCCACCACGGTAATTGAAGTGGGGATTGATGTGCCCAATGCCACGGTGATGATGATTGAAAATGCAGAACGTTTTGGTCTGGCACAATTACATCAGCTGCGTGGTCGCGTCGGACGTGGAAAAGAGCAGTCCTATTGCATCTTGATGTATGGAAAAGAGAGCAAAGAAGGAAAAGAACGCTTGTCCATTCTGGCTGGTTCCAATGATGGTTTTGAAATTGCCAGACAGGACTTGAAATTGCGTGGACAGGGAGACTTTTTTGGTGTGATGCAGAGTGGAGACAAGCTGTTTTCTTTGGCTGATATTTACGAAGATGCGGGTCTCTTAAAGGCGGCAAATGAGGAAGCAAAAAGATATGCTTTTGATGAAGTAAGTATGTTTTATAAGAAAAATCGACGACTTGTGGAAAAATTAAATTCCTATATGGGAAATGTTTCACTATAAAACAGTTGAAAAAAATAAGAATATCGTATACAATGAAAATGGGATACGAACTTTATTGGAAAGGGAGAAATGGATATGCGCGTAATTGCAGGAACAGCCCGCAGGCTGCCATTGATTGCACCGGAAGGGAAAGATACCAGACCGACGACGGACCGGATTAAGGAAACGTTGTTTAATATTATACAAAATGATGTACCGGGAGCGATGGTTTTAGATTTGTTCAGTGGAAGTGGTGCCATTGGTATTGAGGCATTGAGTCGGGGAGCCAGACAAGCATATCTGGTTGAATTTGGGAAAGAACCGATACGATGCATAAAATCCAATCTTGCCAAGACCCATTTGGAGGATAAAGCGGTTGTATTGCCCGTGGAAGTGACCTATGCCATTTCCAAACTGGAAAAGCAGGGGATAACATTTGATATCATATATGCAGATCCACCCTATCGAAAAGGATTTGAAGAAAAATTGGCACAACTGCTGGGGCAATCTCAGATTGTAAAAGAGGATACGCTGGTGATTTTTGAATCTGCATTGGAAACAGAAGTGGATTATATTGATACCAATGTATTTGAAGTGGAAAAGATCAAAGAGTATAAGACAAATAAGCACATTTTTCTGCGTGTAAAAAAGGAAAGATAGAAAGGACCAGGTATAATTTATGAATCCATCTAGAATTGAAAAGGCTATTGACGAAATTTATGAGTATGTAGAAAGCTGTAAACCGGCAAAACTGTATCCGAATAAAGTTACGGTTGCTAAAGATGAATTGTATGATCTTTTAGATGCTCTTCGGATGTGTGCACCGGAGGAAATTAAGCGATATCAAAAAATTATCAATAATCAGGATGAGATTTTGGCATCTGCTAAGGCCCAGGCGGAGCAGATTCGCAACGAGGCAAGACAGGAGACCGCTCAACTTTTAAATGAAAGTGATCTGGTACAGAGTGCCTATGCCCAGGCGGAGCAGATTATCGCCCAGGCACAAAGTCAGGCAGAGCAGATATTAAATCAAGCAGTACAAGAAAGTGACCAAGTACGTACATCCGCCTTGTATTATACCAGTGATTTGCTCACTCAGGCGGGCAGAAATATTGAGACTTCATTGAAAGAAATGGAAAGTAAGTCCACCATGTTGATTAGTGCATTAAAACGTGATATTGAAGTGATAAAGGCAAATCGCAATGAGTTAAAGGCCCAGATTGAAGGGAAATCAGTGGAGCCAGAGCAAAGCCAGGAAGAAGGCGAAGATAGCGCTCAATAATTTGCTACATAGGTAACAGGAAAGAGACAGTCCGTTCTTTTGGATTACGCTGTTGGTCTGGGCAAATGCACAGAGCCCCCCAAAGGTTGTGATGGCAAGAGAAAGGGCTGTTTTTTGGGGAGAATCTGCCATATTTTGGCATAAAAGGTGATTGCCTGTGGTGATTTCCAATATGCCGCATAAAAAGGTAGAAAGGAAAGGTGGAATTCGTTTCAATTCTTTTAGAAAAGAGGTTAAGATCGAAAAGACCAAAATATAGCCCCCAATTTTTATTAGAAGTTCTGCTGAATTGTTTAATTCATAATCAAATTGTTGGAAAAGAGAGAGTTTGTTTTCACTCTCTTTTTTTAATGGCATTTTTGGAAGAGAAGCTTTTGATTGATTAATATACCGGTTTAGAATCCATATAAAAAAACTGCCTAAAAAGGAAGAAAGAAGGAGAAGCAGATAAAAGATATAGCATTTCTTACCAAGATGAAGCAGGGTATTGCCAACGAAGAAGATGACAAACATGGGGCTGGCATTGTTGGTAAAAGCGGAAAAAAAGATGGCTGTCTGGCGTGTTAATTCACCCTTTTGATAGAGCTCACCAGAAAGTTTGGCGCCGATAGGATATCCGGACAATATGCCGGCAAACAAAAGAAAGTATTTGGAAGCATTCCCATTGGTATAGGCACGAATCAGGGAGGTACACAGGCAAAAGGGAAAAAGGGAGGGCAGCACCACAGTGGCCCATAAAAAAAGACCATCTTTTGCTCCGCTACAAACGGTATTCGGAAAAAGAAGAAGAAACATCAGGATGAAAAACAGGAAAAAAAGCATGGGTGCCTCGTTTGTTACCTTTTTCATACAAGATATGAATAATTGGATGAAATATGCCACATACTAGTAGAAAAAAAGGAGTGGTTGGATGCAGCCATTTGCCATTTTGACAGATTCCACATCGAATTTACCGAGGAAATTTATTGAGAAGTATGACATTTATGTTCTTTCTCTTACCTGGATAGCGGGAGGAGAGGAATATAGTGGATATCTGGAAGACAATCGTGAAGCATCAAAATTGTTTTATGAGAAACTGCGTCATGAAAAGAACATTTCTACCTCCATGGTAAATCAACAGGTGGCAAAAAAAACGATAAAAAAGATATTCGAGTCCGGACAGGATATTTTATATATTGGTTTATCTGCAAAACTCAGCGGTACGTTTCAAATGGTGGAGCGTGTGCTTGGCTATGAAGGAAAAAAAGCACTCGAAAGAAAATGGTATGCGGTGGACAGCTTTGGAATTGGTTTGGGAGAGGGAAGTCTGGTATTTGATGCCGTCAAAATACGAAAAAGGGGAGGAGATATCAGGGATGCCTATAACTGGTGCTGTCAGCACAGATGGAGAATGCATACTCTTTTTACAGTGGATGATCTTGGATTTTTGCGGCGAAGTGGACGTGTAGGTAGTGTGTTATCTACCGCAGGCAGTGTATTAAAGATAAAATTGTTATTTTCCATGAATGATGGAGGAAAGATAAAACAAATAGGAAAAGTGCGTGGACGGAAAAAAGCATTGGACGAATTGGCAGCCCGGACTTTGAACCACTTAACGGAACCTCAGAAGATATTTATCAGCCACGGAGATTGCTACAAAGAAGCTTGTTATGTGGCTAAACAACTGGAATTTTCCGAATATGTCAAAGGAATTGTGATGCAGCCCCTGGATCCGGTTTCAGCCTGCCATACCGGCCCAAATTCCATCGGAATATTTTTTGTGTAAAATTGTCTTTTTGCTATTGAAATTTCAAAAACACAGTTGTATAATATTTAAGTGTGTTTCTTTAGAAAATAATAGCAGAAAGAAGGAAAAATGATGAAAGTTTTAGTAATCAATTGTGGAAGTTCATCTTTGAAATATCAATTGATTGATGCACAGACAGAAAAAGCTTTGGCCGTAGGTCTTTGTGAGAGAATCGGAATTGACGGACGCTTGAACCATACTCCGGCAGGGGGAGAAAAGGTTGTGATTGAGAAAGATATGCCGGACCATGAAGTGGCAGTGAAGATGGTTTTGGATGAGTTGACGGATGAAAAGTATGGTGTTATCAGTGATTTGAAAGAGATTGATGCAATTGGTCATCGTGTAGTCCATGGAGGAGAAAAATTTGCTTCTTCTGTCGTAATAAATGATGAAGTGATGGCAGCGATTGAAGAGTGTAATCCACTTGCACCCCTTCACAATCCTGCTAACTTGATTGGTATTCGTGCATGCCAGGCCATTATGCCGGGGGTGCCAAATGTAGCAGTATTTGATACAGCATTCCACCAAACTATGGAGCCAACAGCATTTATGTATGGCCTTCCTTATGAATGCTATGAGAAATATAAAGTACGTCGTTATGGTTTCCACGGAACCAGCCACAGTTTTGTTTCCAAACGTGCCATCGAGCTGGCAGGTTTGGACCCGGAAAATTCCAAAGTGATTGTATGTCATTTGGGAAATGGTGCAAGTGTTTCAGCAGTGAAAAATGGAAAATCTGTTGATACCAGTATGGGTCTTACTCCACTGGAAGGTCTTGTAATGGGAACACGAAGTGGTGACATTGATCCTGCCATTATCGAATATCTTGCCCACGCTATGGACAAATCTCTGGAAGATGTTATGAAAATTTTGAATAAAGAATCTGGTGTTTATGGACTTTCCGGAGTATCCAGCGATTTTAGGGATTTGGAAAATGCAGCAGATGAGGGCAACAAAAAAGCACAGCTTGCCCAAGATGTATTTGGTTATCGTGTTGCCAAATATATTGGAGCTTATACGGCGGCCATGAATGGCGTAGATGCTATTGCATTTACTGCAGGACTTGGCGAAAACAATGGTATTATGCGTGACTATGTATGCAGTTACCTCGGATATCTTGGTGTTGAGATAGATAAGGAAAAAAATAAAGTCCGCAGTGAAGAGACAATCGTTTCTACCCCAGAGAGTAAAGTGAAAGTATTGGTTGTTCCAACCAATGAGGAACTTGCTATTGCACGAGAGACTGTGGAATTGGTAAAATAGCAGTAAAAATAATTATTGGAAATTAATATTTAAAATATCTATTGACAAATGTCAGCTTTGACAGTATAATGGTAGAAGTGTTTTGAGTTTTTAAGGAGGTGTAAAGACATGTCAATCTGTCCTAAGAATAAATCTTCAAAAGCAAGAAGAGACAAACGTAGAGCAAACTGGAAAATGACTGCTCCTACTTTAGTTAAATGCAGCAAATGTGGAGAA
>JALEKC010000176.1 GCA_022769325.1 Eubacterium sp.
TATGCTCATTGCTTCACAACCATATCCCACAATACCACCTGAGTAGTCTAATCCACAAACATTACCGGTATTGGCACAGTTACTTACTTGAACATTTCCCTGACAGTCTGAAACCACACCGCCGGCATATTCTCCCGATAAATTACCGGTGTTGACGCAGTTGATAATCTCGGTGTTATAGCCCTCTGCTGCAATACCGCCCACATCATCACAAGTTGCCGTAACGGTACCGTTATTCCTACAGTTTGATACCGCACTATTTTCTAAAGCAGAAGAAACGATACCGCCTGCATCATATCCGGTGATATCACCGTTATTCACACAATTACTTAGTTTTGCAGGACTATTTTTGCCGCCTTCAGTCAAACCGACAATACCGCCTGCATAACCATAAAACTTGTTTTCACCCACACCGATTATATCCGCATTGTTTACGCAGTCTGCAACCGTTCCACAGTTTTTACCTGCAACAGCACCCACATACTCCGAATCATATGCATGAATGCTGCCCTTTATGGTAAGATTTTTCACAACTGCACTGCTATTAAGCGTTCCAAACAATCCGAAATACTGATAATCTCCTGAATTATCCTGCATATTAAGTGTTATGGAATGGCCGTTACCGTCAAAGGTACCGTTATAACCGTCGCTGCCGCCGATTGGCGTGCCATCGTAACTCGCGATATCTGCCGTAAGCTTGACATCGCTATCGTCATTGCCATATTCTATGTTTTTCTTTACCTTCTTAAGGTCCTCAAGGGAACCAACAAGGAAATATCCATCCTCATCCTTTATCAAACCTTCAACCACTTGTTTCACTTCTACCTTACAGGTTTTACCAGGCATGATAAAGGAGAATGTGTTTTCCTTTCCATCAACAGGTGTCGCATCAAAGGTCTCATCTGTGTATTGTGCATGCGCCGTTACACTTTTGATTTTCATTCCCTCTTCAATCGACGATGAATCCACGGTCACTTCAACCGTGTCGCCTACCTGGTACGCTTGATCACCATCCGGCGTTGTACACATATAATATGCTGCATTTTCTTCATCTGCAAATACCAGTTCCGCACTCGTGTCAGTTTCTATGACAGACCATTCTCTGCAATTGTCATAAAGTGAAGAGTCTGCTTTTTCTTTCTCCAGTGCACCATTAAATTTGGCCGCATTCACTGCCCAGACGGATTTATCCGCTTCTGCAGATAAGTCTAGAGAGTTCTTCACTTCATTGCCGTTTGCTATCAATCCTTTGCCTACCGATGCGTCTCCTAAAGTGCCTTCATTTGCAACAAACGATACGGTACCTTGATTTATACCGGCTATTGCTACAGAAAGATTGGAACCATTCATGTCACCCTTGTTGATACAGTTACATATGGTGCCTCGGTTGGTTGACACGAACCCTGCCGCCAATTCTCCGCTTATATTTACTTTATTGATACAATTCATGATTGTACCTTTATTTACTAGTGCTACAACCGCAATACCAGCCGTACCACTGTTGGAGCCGGCAATAGTAAGATCTTTTATCATACCCTTTTCGCCAATGGAAGGAAGCATAGATGTTGCCAAACCATCAAAGGTCACGGTATGACCTGCACCATCAAATATCGCATTGTAATCCAAAGTTTCTTCACTATATACCGGATAACTCTGCAGAATATCCGAAGTAAGCCTAATATCCTCAGCAATCTTTACATTTAGTGCATTATTGCCTTGCGCGATAGATGTTACCGCCTTGATAAAGTCCTCAGCAGTTTTTACTACCACATAGGTCTTGCCGTCAATCTCCGTCGTCTCCTTAATCCCCGAATCCATCACAACGGATACCGTCACAGCACCGGCTGGCATTGTGAATTGATAGGTATCTTCCTGACCCGTAATCTCAACTTTGTTTCCGTTTTTATCCGTAACAGTCACTTTCGCACTGCTTGGCACATCGCGAAGCGTCACTTCTGCACCTTCGCCTGCACCATAAACAACACTGCCATTTACAAGAACATCCACCATGATGTCACTTTGCGTGATTGGGCATATCTCCGGATGCTTCGCATCCGCAAAACAAGCAGCATTACTACCGGTCTCCGCATCGGAACTATTGCCCCACTTACTCAATGTCGTGCCCGCCATAAGATCCGGATTTTTTTCCACATACTCATTCAATTTGAGCGGGATATACAATGCCTGAACATCCTCATCGGACACCGCCGAATTTTTATCCGTCATTGCAGACGCAGGCACCGGATTTCCATTTACAATATCTCCGACTACATCCATACAATTGTTTGATGCATAGAAGAAATTATTCTCCAATATCAGATCCGGAGTTTGTCTTAGCCCTACGATTGCACCTGCAAAGTCTAAAACCTGCGCCCCAGCTGTAAAAGTATCCTGATTTACACAATTGTAGATTTTAGTATTTCCTGCTGTAGCATATGCGATACCTCCATACATATATGCTGTTAGGTCACATTCATTTAAAACGCAGTTAGCGATAACGGTATCGGATGGCATGAAAGCAATACCGCCAAAGACATACACAAAACCAGCTGCTGTCACAGAACAATTTGTGATTTTACAACCATCGGCTGAATATACAATACCGCCTAAAACCGTTGATTGAGCGTCTATCCTCACATCACAATGATCGATGCGGGTATCCTTTGCCGAAACTACAAGACCTGCAGACCTTTTTGTAACGGCCGTGCTGATATTCATATTTTTGATAACAGCACCGTCTGTTTTACCAAACAGGGCATCATACCACACAATCGGTGCATTGTTTCCGTCAAAGGTACCTTTGTATGCAGTATTTTGTCCGATTAAACCATCCGACTCAGAGACGGATTCGCTAATCTTCTCAATGCTCATGGATTCCGCCATCACTTTCGCATTTGCTTCGGGCTGTCCTCCCTCTACAATCTGCGCAAAAGTAATCAAATCCTTTTCATTTTCGATGCAATACACGCCGTCATCGTCTGTTTCAATATCATATTCACACAATACCCATATATATACCTCCTCTTCCGGCATAGTAAATTTATAGGTATTATCGTCCGTCTCCTGTATCTCAATCACATCACCTTTGGCATTTGTCACACGGATACCGAGGATACCCTTTATACCCTCTCCGAGATCAATGTCGGATGCCAGTTTCACAGTAATGGTCTTTCCTGACCGGGAATTCCCCGGTGCGTCGATGCATTGCGAAGAGATGGAATTACCAGGCGAGATATCGTATAACGGAGCCGGGCAGTCTGTTGCAAATTTCACCGTTTTTTCGTCCGGGGAAATATCCCAGAACTTCAACTTCATGCCATTATTCTGATTGCTATACACGGATGTGTTAAGTCGATCCATCATATTATCCGTAAAGAACTCTTCCTCGGTTATTGGCACACACGCGTCACTGTTTTGCTCAACTTTATTAAGGCTAGGATAATATCCACGGTCAAACATCCCGCTGTTTTTCTCGGAGTTGAAATAAACGTTTTGATGACTTGTACCACCCGTACCTAAAATCGCGCCAACTGCCTTTTTGTCATCCGAAGAGTCCTTCTGCACGACCTTGCCGTTATTTACAACTATTCTCAGTCCTGCAAAAACATCTCCTCTTCCGATAATACCGCCGACATAGCCACAACCGCTTACTGTCGCCTCACTATATACGTTGTATACATAAGTGTCTCTACTGTCAATCGCACCAATCAGGGCACCTGTGTAAGAATTCGTATCGGTGCCACCGTCCACACTTCCTTTTAGAATCAGGTCATATACATTCGCATTATTCGTAACTCCGAAAAGACCTGTAGCCGTTGTCTCATTATATGGTGTACCTTCTGTGATATCAAGTGTCAGTGTATGGCCGTCACCATAGAAGGAACCACCGTACGGATTACTCTTGGTACCTATCGGCTCAAAACCGTCCTCAGTGGAAGCCTTGATATCCGCAGTAAGAGCGGCCTTTTCCTCACGGAAAATACCACTGTTCACCGCTTTTGCAAAAATCGCAAGCTCCTCGGCTGTTGATATGGCATATCTTCCATCTTCAAGTTTCGTAAGATTTAGTTCCATTTGCGCATCTACGGTAACTTTTTTTTCCGGCATGGTAAAGATATATTTGCCCTCTTCATTTGCCTTAAGTATACTATCATTTACCATGATTTTTACAGATTTCACAAATGGAGGTAAGTCACCTACAGTGATTTCCACGCTTGTGCCTGGTTTTGCCTTTGACGCCACGGTAAGAATACCGGATTTGTTCGTAATCGCATACGGAAGATTTGGTTTTTCACTCGTGAACGAAAGATCGTTCTCCACAGCCTTCCAGTAAAGAAGTGAGGTGCCATTCACTGTAGCATTACCCCTTACATATATGTTGAGTACGTCAAGCACATCTTCTGATACAAGTTCTTCTTGCGATACCGCGCAGTTTTTGTCTGTAAACGGCGTTGAGACATCCTCCTTGGAATGACCCACGTCATACAATCCTGAATTAAGCGTAGCATTGTAATAGCAGTTTTTCATTGTCAGATGAGTAGGAT
>JALEKC010000183.1 GCA_022769325.1 Eubacterium sp.
TCCATTTCGGATACCTCCTATGTTGTTTTTAGTGTGGTTGGCGAACCAACTCTATTATACAACATAGGAGGTTTTTCTTGTAGCTAAAGCTAATGCGGGTCACACCGGCATAGCCGGTGGTTTATTTTGCTGTGATACAAAAATAGCGAGACAAGCAATTTGTCGAACTGCTCGTCTCGCTACTTAAGTTTTACTATAGTCTATTTAATTGTCACCCATTCATGGTTTTCCAGATAACCTCGGCCCAACGCTTTCCGTGTTCCAAAAGTCCCAATTTGCTCATGTGAAGATTGTCTTCCTTATGACGATATTCCCCTTGCAAATCATCGGTTGTCGGTCCCTCAAATATATCCGTTCCATTGCACAACTGGCGCTGAGATTGTTTCATCTGCTCCATTTTCTCCGTGTTATTGTAATTGCTCCATGCATACGATACTTGTGCGATATACCATGTCAGATTATATCCGGCATCTTCTCTCGTTTGTGCAATCAGAGATTGCAACGATTGGCGGTAATCTTCCGGAGCAGTCTCATCCGTATCAGCCTCGCCCTGGTGGAGCAAAAAGGCACGATAACCGTAGGGGCTCAAGTCCTTGATTGCATCACGAATGGCAAAATAATGCATCGTCCGCAATTCTTCGATTTTGGCAGAGCCCACACCAGTGGAGACAAATCCCACGGGAAGACCGGTTTTCTCCGTGAGGGCATCTCCCATAGAAGGCCATGGAGAACCCCCGCCATTTCCGGTATGAAAGCCACTTTTACTTGGCTGACTGTCCTCGCAATGCTGCCATTTTTTCGTATTGGGATCGTAGGCAGATATCTTGTCCGAGACAGCTTTCGTCTTCCCACTGCCAAAATTGCAGGAATTTGACTGGCCTCCGGTGATAAATACATCGCCGACTCCTACTTTTTCCACCAGCGCAGTTTCCTCTATTTCCTTAGGGGCCGCCTTGACAGCTGTGACCATAAGAGTGTACCATCCACCAGCGGGAATATGGCATATTTTGCCAGTATAATGTGAGTCGCCCGTGTTTTGCAAAGATACTTCATTGCCAAGGGTAACTCCGTGCTCCATCAATTTGGCTTTTAGTTCTCCAGTTCCTTCATACTGAACCGAGATGTTTATATCAGCCATATTTTCACAATTTCTCTGATAAATCGCCCGTTCCGTAGGGACACACACCCTTATCATTTCTGCTTTTCCGTTTTTCATGGTATACTCGTTTTCCTTTTCTAATACATCGGAGTATTAGTCATAAATTTTATAATAATCAAAATCTACATAACCACCGGTTTCTGTAGTAGCATAATTATAAAGATAGGTACGATAACCCATAAAGATGGATAAATCATAACGCATTTTCATCTCATCGCCGATAGACACCCAGGTCTCTCCATCCAAACTATAATAGAATTCTGCAACATTTTTGGTAAAATTGTATTGGATTTTTAAGGAAACCGTATTCTGATTAAGTTCAATTTGATCCGGACTATAAATCGTCATTTCATCCTCGCTTCCATCGCCATAATAAATCCATGTTTTTCCATCTTTATCTTTCATGACACCAACTTGTCCGTAAGGCTTCTGGAATGCACAGATACCTGCGTAATCTCCCGCTTTCATATTAGAGACATCAATTCCCACTTCCGAAGTACAAGTCGGTCCATATGTTCTCTGAGTCAATGAATTTCTGGCATCTTTTATGCTGGTAGCAAGAGAACCGGTACGAAGACGAAGATAGCCTTCTCTTTCTGTCACAGACCAATTATCATTGTCCGGATTATGATTCCACTGCCATACAAGTTGAAGTTTATTCTCGGTATACGAAAAATCATCATCCGCATACAAATAATTCTCACCGGAACTTGTCAAATTTACATCTAAAGCTTTAGAAGCACTAGCCTTTCCGTTGTCCGAGCCCATCATCGGCCATCCATCTACCCAATATACATCCAGCAATACCGGCGTTCTTCCTATTGCTCCATGATCCTGGAATAACAAAGCATAATAATCTCCGTATTGGGTATCAATAATTCCACCTTGTGCAATTCCAGCTCCATTATAATCTCCATCGTCACAAAATACAATCCTTCCTTCCCAATCCTCGGTCAAATCTTTTGTGCGATAACACCATTCCATACGTTTTCCGCCTTTCGGCCATTCAATAAAGAATAAGTAATAATAATCTCCGATTTTATAAGCGTGAGCTCCTTCGATACTCACTATATTATTGGATGATGCCTTTTTGATAACGGTCTTTGCACCGGAGAATACAATAGAATCCCCGGAAAGTTTTGCTTCTTCAAGGGTAATATTTCCATTTCCGGAAAATACATACATTTTCCCATTATCAAACAAAAGACCCGGATCATGCTTAATTCCGTTTACAGAATGCTTCTCCCATGTTCCACTGGCAATATCTTTGGTGGTATAAATATAAAATTTTCCCTGATCGTTGCTGGAAAAGCATACATAAAATGTCTCATCGGCTTCATTGTATCGAAGACTTGCTGCCCAAGAACCTTGTCCATAACACTGTTTTCCATTCTTCAAATTGGTAATATCGTTATCTTCCAATGTATCATAAACATGAGAGATAATTTCCCAGTGTACTAAATCTTTGGAATGCATAATCGGCACTCCCGGATTTAAAAACATGGTTGTACTTACCATATAATAATCTTCACCCACACGAATATAATCCATATCCGGAATATCTGTATAAGCAAGTGGCAGGGAAGCTACGGCATGCGTACCCGGTGCTGTGGTAGCATG
>JALEKC010000023.1 GCA_022769325.1 Eubacterium sp.
GTAACAACAAAGTTTTGGTAGTCAACATGACTACCACAGTTAATAGGTGACATAAAATCGCCTCTACATTGAAAAATATTTGACCGCCGCGCGGACGGTTTCTTATTAATCAATAGGCGCGAAGCGCCGCATTTTTTGCGACGATTGTCAAGTGTTTTTTGATAAAAAAGTGGGGGATTTTATAAAAAATGGAATCTAGAAGCCTTATAAAATGGGGCTTAGAGATTCCGAGAGATTATATAAAAAAATGGAGGAAAATATTATGGAACAAAAAAGGACAATGAAGTTATGGCAAATGATCGCACTTGTGGTCTTGCTGGCAGGAGTTACGATTAGTATGTTTTTCCCTGTGATCAATCCAACGGGAGAGAAAATAGTCAATTCTATGGAAAGTATTCTTGAAGAATACAAAGATGATGATGACTTGGGAGAGAAGTGTACAGAGCTCCTTGATAAAATTGAAGATGATGACAAAAGAGAAAAGGCAATCGATGATTTTGATGAGAAACTAGCAGATTTAGAGGAGGCTGAAGACGGCATTTCTCTTAAAATAAGTGGTGTAGATTATATGACAGGGAACTTTCTTCCAGATGAGTTTTATGAAAAAATGGATGAGCTTCTTGAGAAGGATGAGGATGATCTGAGTGAAAGCGATGAGATGATATTGGATATATATGGTAAATATAAAGCGTCACAAGTTATTCTTGGCATCATGTACTTTTTACCATTGCTCTTTATCATTATGACAATATTGCTGTATTGCTTTAAAGGAAATAAATACATCGCGGCAATAATTAATGCGATATTCTCTTTGATTGGAACGATAATGTACTTTATTGTCTATTTTGGAACTTCTTCCATGTTAGGAGACAAATTAAATGGAATCGCAGAGAGTTTTGTTTCAGATATGGGTATTAACGGCTCTACAGATGCAGTGGAGGATTTTGTGGCAGAATTTGTTGGTGTATTTTGGAGTGCGTTGCGAGGCAGTGGATTTCTAATTACAGGTATTTTATTCTTGCTTGTGTTAATAATGTCCATTGTAACCATGGTAGGTGGAAATCAGGAAAGTAGTGAAATCCCAGTAGGTCCAAATGGCTGGGGAGGAAATGGAGACATTCCGGGAGGCTCAGGCGACTGGGGAGGAAATGGAAACATTCCGGGAGGCCCAGGCGACTGGGGAGGAAATGGAAAAGTTCCAGATGGCCCAGGTGGAAATAATCAGTTCGGTAATGGTAATAAAAAAATTGCAACTGTACCGATGGGACGTGTGAAATGTATCAAAGGAAGCAGCAATACAAAGGGCTACAAGTTCCCTCAGGAAAATAAAATTATCGTTGGAACCAATCCAAGCAAATGCCAGCTGGTATTTTTAAATGCTCCACACGTAAGTAATATTCATTGTAGCATTCGTTACGATGCTGAGCGAAATACATATTTGATCAAAGACCACTCTTCCAACGGAACCTATGTAAATAATGTGCGCCTTCCAAAGGATCAGATGATGGAATATCCGTCGGGAACAATTTTGACGTTGGCAGACGGTAGTAACCAATTGCAATTGGGAGAATAAATTGTTTGTCAGGTACAAAGTTCAAAAATGACAAAATAATTGTTAGTTTTAACATTTCTCCCTTAATGGAATCCTTTTTTGGTATGCTTGTTACAAGATAAAAAAAGCATATCAAAGGAGGGTTCTATTATGAAAAATAATTCGTTGAAAAAAATAATGATGGCACTAGCTATTGTATTTGTATCTGTATTGAGAATGAAAGCAAGTGCAAATGCAACCAGTATTATGGATTTGCAGCGTAAATTTCCAAATGGAGCGTATTGGAATCACGTTGTAAGAAGTGGACACAGATACTCCAATTACAATGATGTGGGTGGGTGTAACAATCCCGATGGATATACCTGGACACCTTGTAATACACATAACGGAAATGTTGGCGTCGGTGGTCACGACTGCAATACATTTGGTTCAGGAATGCAGTGTAACGGTTTTGCAAGAAAACTTAGTTATGACCTGTATGGTTCTATGCATCCCTCGTGGGGAAGAGGCAATATCTCAACCGCAAAACGTGGAGATGTCATTCATTATTATGGGGCTGGAGCAGATTATACCTATGGACACTGGGCAATGATTATTGGAAAAAGTGGTTCCGTCATAACTCTTGGCGAGTGCAATGCAGGTGGAAACTGTAAAATCGTATGGGGACGTACCATAGATACCAACAGAATGTCAAGTTACGTTATCTATTCTGCACCGTGGGAGGCTACTTATGATTCAGATTCACAGAAACCAAATATCGGAGATGTTCGAATTACAGATGTGAATAAAGATGGTTATACCATTACTTGTACTGTTTCGGACAACGTTGGTGTTACATCCGTGAAATTTCCATCTTGGTGTACGGATATTCATAGCGGAAATGATGCCGTGTGGCTTCCGGGAAGCGTCAATGGAAATACCGCCTCCTGTCGAGTGAACCTTTCTTCACTGAAATCCGGAGCTAGACAGGGAAATTATATGACTCATATATATGCTTATGATGCGGCAGGAAATCAGCAATGTGTACCTTTTCGAAATACAGCATTATTTATTGACCGTACCGCCCCGGAATTAAAGGATGTTAAGATTTCGGATGTGGATAATACCGGTTATACAGTGACCTGTACAGCTACAGATAATGTAGGAATCAATCGAGTTCAGTTTCCAACCTGGACCAGTGAAAATGGACAAGATGATTTGGCATCTGATTGGATAAACAATGTAGCGGTTCGTGGAACCAAAGATGGAGATACCTACACATTTCGAGTAAATGATTCTGCTCATAATTATGAGAGAGGAAGTTACATAACCCATGTATATGCCTATGATGCAGCGGGAAATGCGGTATGTGTTGCGGCGGAAGCAGTTGAAATTAAGAATAATTCCATCGGCGAAAAGGCTATGATTTACAATGGTCATACCTATGTACGATACGATGATATCCTGACATGGGAAGAAGCTAGAGATTTTTGCAAAAAACGATTGGGAAATTTGGTGACCATTAATTCCCAAGCAGAACAAAAAGTTATCGAAGAGTTTATCCAAGATGGAAAGCGCGATGCTTACAATATCGGAATCAATGATGTGGAAAATGAAGGTACTTTTGTCTGGGTAAATGGCGAAAAAGTTACTTATACCAACTGGGACACAACCGAACCCAATAATTATGGCGGCAATGAAGATTATGGTCAGATTAAAAGGGTAAACGGAAAATGGAATGACAACAGTTTAGGAAATCTTTGTTATGGATTTATTCTTGAAATTCCATTTGATGTTGAGGAAGTAGGAAAGGGTGTTTTAGGTGGGGTTAGCGATGTGATTTCCAAGTTACTTGGAGAAAATGAAGATAATAGTGAGGAAGAGGAAGAGTTTTCAGATATAACAGAGCAACCTGACAACAATTTGACAGAGGAAGAACCAGCGGATACACCAACGGATACACCAGCGGATACACCGACGGCGACTCCGACAAAAGAACCAGTAGAAACGCCTACGGCATCTCCGACAGCGACTCCAACGGATGAACCAACAGAGAGTCCGGTGGAAATTACAGAAGAAGTTCCCACAGCGACTCCGACGGAAGTACCGACGATGACGGCTACTCCAGAGGAGGAAGATTTGTCTGAGGAATTTGACGCCGAAGATACATTTGTTCCGGTAAGACAGATAAAATTTAAGGGACGTTTTGGCACCTATTTTACAAAAAAATACATTCAATTGAAAGTTTCTGTAAATGCAGATGCTACCGATAAATCCATTTCATGGTCAAGCAGCAACAAAAAATATGTGACAGTCAATGCAAAAGGAAAATTGAAAGTAAAGAAAGCCGGAATCGGAAAGACCGTTCGTATCACAGCGAAAGCAAAGGATGGATGTGGTGCCAAGACGGTTGTAAAAGTTAAAGTGGTAAAAAGGGCGGGAAAAATATACTTGGTACGAATCAGAAAATAAGGAAAGGAAGGCAAAAGAATGAATCTTACAAGATGTATGAATGGTCATTTCTATGATAGCGAGAAATACCCAGAATGCCCACATTGTTTGGCGGAGAAAGGCGAGGATATTGGTTCGTTTTCATCTCCCCCTGTGGATTTGATATCCTCCACTACGGATTGGCAACCTCCAAAGGTGGAAAATGATTATACTCCCCCTGTTTATGAACCTCCATATATCCCACCTATTCAACCAGTGGATTTATCAAACATAGATACCCATACAGATGATTTTGGCGTCTCATTTTTATCAAATTCATCTCTATTTGGGGAACCATGTTTGATAGATGAGGAGGATACTTATACTACGAAAGTTGTCAGTGTAAAGGCCTATCCTGCGGGGGCAAGTATCACCAGACGCATGGCATTTACGCCAAAAGAAAAAGAGTCCGTTATATACATTACCGATATTCCGTCAGCGCAAATCAGTAAGGTGCATATACGCGTCTCAAAAGGGTTGACATGTTTTTCGCAGTCTCATGTGCAATGGGTATTAAAAGAAGTTGCAGATCGGATCCATGAAAAGCAGGAGCGTATGGATGAGGAGAAAAAAGAATTTAACAAGAAAAATCAGGAAGCGCGAAATAATGCCCAATATTTGCAGGATAAATTCACTTTTTGGGAAAAAACACGTAAATACCTTCTTCGCAAAATGAAGAAACAAGTTGAAGATGTAGATATTGAAAAGATGAATGAAAAATATCTGCAGATTATTGACAAACAAGATGAACTACGGAAAAAATTGGTGAATTGTATCGATGAATTAAAGGAATTTGACAACAGACAAATGACAGATTTTCAGGTGGAATCTTTGGATAGCCATGTAAAGGATGCTTTGAAACTGGTGTTAGTTGCGGAGCCGGGGCAGACCTATTATCTGGAATTTGAATACGATTCGATGGAGGCTACATGGAGACCATCTTATGAAATTCGTATGGAATCCGGTGAAAAAACAGCAGAAGTAAGTTTGTATGCGGATATTAAAAATATTGGAAGTGAAACATGGGAGGATATTGACCTTTCTTTGTCAACGGGAATCTCTGTGCCATTTAATCCATATATTTTAGATGAATTAAAATCCGTGCATATTGAAAAGGAGCCGAAAAAGAAAGATATTCCTTTTGTGGCTGCCATGCCTTCTCCCGATGATGATGGTGAAACAACAATGATGTTTGATTTGGAGCCTCCACTTCCGCGTAGTGCGGATTTGGGAGAACAGACTATCAATCCACCATCACCAGCACAGGAACCTGAGATTGAGGATGTTGGAATTACACATAGTCCTGAGCCCATTGCGATCAAGGAAAAAGCAACCGATATTCGTCACGAATATCAATTATCCAATAAAATCACTTTGACCAAAGGTATCAGTGAAAAAGTTATGATATGGAAGCAAAATATCAATATTAATCCATACTATTTTGCAATTCCGGAACAAGATGCAAGTCAATATCTGGCGATTCATCTGACAGACTTAGAGCAATACGATATTTTAAATTGTGAGGCAGCGGTGTACTTAGATGGAGAGTTCAGTCGAAATCTTTTCTTGGAGCAGGGAGAACTGGATAAGCGGGTCGTTCTTGGACGTGCCAAGGGAGCCAATATAGTTCGAAAAACTATTACCAATGATAAAGTGACGAAAAAGATACAAGGAAAAGTACTTCATGTGAGTCATTTCCAATTCATTGTAAAAAATGAAACAAAAGATGAAATCAAGTTGCAGATATATGATCGTGTCCCGATTTCATCAGAGCCAAATGTTTCAATTGAGATACAGAATTCAAGTGATGCAAATATAAATCACGAAACCGGTATCTGTACTTGGGATATTACGCTTCCGGGAGAACAGACAAAAACATTAGACCTTTCTTACATCATTTCGTATCCAACGAAAGAGAAGTATAACATAGTTGACTAATAGGAGGAAAAGAACATGAAATGTCCAAAATGTGGCGCAACATTACCAGATAATGCCAAATTCTGTGGAGTGTGTGGAAGCGCATTTCAGCAAAACTACCAGCAACAGAACCACCAACAACAAAATTATCAACAACAAAATTATCAGCAGCAAAACTACCAGCAACATAACTACCAACAGCAAAATTATCAGCAGAATTATTCCACGGTGGATCGTCGTATCATCGTGAATCCACAGGAACAGGTTATCGCGTCTATGCAAAGTTCCATGTTGAAAACCTATTTGGCGGGAGGGGGTCTGGGAAAAACAGAGCTGTTTTTTACCAATAAGAGATTTTATGCTAAGGTAAAAGATTTCTCCCTTTTACGGGGCTTTACCAATCTAGATGCTATCGTTGATTTGGAAAAGATTTCCGGAAGCGTATTGGTACAGAAAAATCCTGTCGGTTTTCTTGTACTTGCAGGATTATTCTTTATATTTGGAATTTGCATAACGGCTATGGGTGAGCCCATTGGATTGATTCCGGCTTTTATTTTTACGGCGACTTTGGTTTTTGATTATTTCTTGGGCCGTCATATTCGGATAAAAATATCCTATGAAGGGGACGAAATAGCGATACCGATGCGTGGATGTTCTTATGCCACTGCAGATAAATTCCACAAGCAGTTGCGAAACTATTTGGATAAGATAAAGAGATAACCCTTGCCAAAATTCGTCCTATGGTTTTGGTTTGTATCATAAAAATAGGTTACCGTTATGTTTGAAGGAGGTTACAAGATATGAGAAGAAAATTTGCATTTATTGCACTATTAGTGGCATCTCTTTTGGTGCCGTCGATACCAGCGCCGGAGAGTAAGGCAGCAGTAAAAGACACTCCCAAAGTATTGTCAGCATATGCGTCTGTCTTAAGCAAAAAGAAATACAGAAATGAGAATCAGGATTATGGAAAATCCTATTTTTCTTTGACAGATTTAAATAACGATGGTATTTCTGAATTGATTATCAGCAGTTCGGAAGATTTCATGTCAAAGAAAGAATATTTTTCCTATAAAAAGGGAAAAGCATATAAACTTAAAGTTCCCAAATGGGATTTTTATCCTGCTTACGGGACATTGTACCTGATGCCGTCAAGAGGCTCCTATGCTTATTATCGAGGTGGCCCGGCGTATGATAATGAAAATGGAGAAGGAGTAATGCCATATACGCTTTACGAGTATAAAATTCGTAAAGGGAAAATTACTCTTGTAAATGAATTATATAAAAATCAGATAACAGGAAAAAACAACAAAACAAAGAATCTGTATTCCCGTGGAAGTAAAAAATGTTCCTCAAAAAAATATGAGAGTGCGAAAAGAGCTTTTGGCAGTGAGATAACGTTTGTTGCTAACAGCAAAGCAAATCGACAGATGAAAGGAATGGTAAGGTAAATAAAAAGCCCCTCTCACATAGAAGTGTTTTTGGTAGAATATTCCGCAAAAGCGTTCATGATAGCAGGATATTTTTTCTTGCTGACAGGCACGGTGGCATCGTTGGAAAGGGTAATCTCATAACGGGCAATTTTGACAATGTGCTCCATATTTACGAGAAAACTCTTGTGTGCCCGTATAAAGAGTGAGGGTGGCAACTGTGATTCCACTTTCTTAAGAGTGCCGGAAAAGGTGTGAGATTTACCGGATTTTACGTATACAGAAAGATTGTGACCGTAAATTTCAAAATATAAAATGTCAGAAACAGGGAGGGAAAGGATGCCTTCCCTTGTTTTTATGTAAAAATTTTGCTCCGAATGTTTGTTGAAAAAACGGTTGAGAGCGTCCTCTAATTTTTCCATAACGGGAGATTTTATAATATAATGTAAAGGTGATACTTCGTAGCTTTCCAGGGCATAATCGCTACTGTAACTTAAGAAGACGAAGTCCGTATTCGTATGAAAGGAGCGTATTTTTCGAGCAATCTCGATGCCATTGGCAGGGTGCTTTTCATAGAGAATGTCCAAGAAAATCAAGTGAAAAGTACCATCATTTTCAAAAGCGGCAAGCAGCTCCGAAGGGTCTTGAAAAACAGTCAGCTCAAAACCAACATTACGTTCCTGCAGACGAGAAGTAAGAACTTTTTCAAGAGAAGTACTAAATTGAGTGTTGTCATCACAGATTGCTATTTTGTACATCACACATCTCCTTTCGTATCGTTCCGTTGCTGCGTAACTGCCACAATCCTACGTCCTCTAAGAATAGTATAAGGAAAAATAAATTTGTTGTCAAATTGTTTATAGATTTTTTCTAAAGATTTTTTTCTTCAATTAGAAAAAATTTCCCATTTGTGTAAAAAACAGGGACTTTTATGAAAAAACATGGATAAAAAAGTGATATTAT
>JALEKC010000025.1 GCA_022769325.1 Eubacterium sp.
CAGAACGGCAAAAATCCGCTATTCGATGCGGCTCTTATCCGGAGAATACTGAAAAACCCTGTGTACTGTGGGAAAATCGCCTATGGTAGACGCAGAACGGAGAAGGTGCATGGCACCAGGAACGATTACCGGCTTGTGGAGCATGACGATTATTTGTTGGTGGACGGCCTGCATGAGGGGATCGTATCAGAAGAACTCTGGCACGAAGCACAGGTCAAGCTGCTGGCTCAGGCTGAAAAGTATGAACATGTGAACCGTGGCAAGGATACCAAGGTGCATCTTCTGTCTGGTATTGTCAAATGCCCAATCTGCGGAGCCGGGATGTATGGCAACAAGAGCATCAAGCACAAGTCAGACGGAACAAAGTACAAGGATTTCTTCTATTACGGCTGCAAGCACCGCACTATGACCCGTGGGCACAAGTGCGATTATCGAAAGCAGATCAACGAGGAACTGTTGGACAGCGCTGTGGCAGAGGTTATTGTGAAGCTGGTCAGCAATCCCAAGTTTGCCGCCATGATGCAGGAAAAAATCAACATGAAGGTGGACACTTCCGCCACCCTGCAGGAGATCGCCAATTACGAAAAACAGCTCCGGCAGAGTTATTCTGTGAAATCAAAGCTGATGGAAGAAATTGATTCCCTTGACCCGGACGATAAACACTACTACAAACGCAAGGCAGACCTTGATGATCGGCTTTACAAGATGTATGATAAAATCGAGGATACAGAAAATCTGCTGATCGCCGCCAGAGCAAAGAAAATGGCAATCGAAGCGGAAAAGCTAACGGGAGACAATATTTACAAGGTGCTGATTTACTTTGATAAGCTGTACGCTGTCATGAGTGAGCAGGAAAAGCGACAGATTATGGAATCTCTGATTTCCGAAATCCAGATATATGAGGAGCGCCAACCCAACGGCCAGTGGCTCAAGTCCATCAAATTCAAACTCCCGATTATTGAGGAGGATATGAGTTTGAGTTTGGACAATGATACACATATTGAGACCGTCGCATGTCTACAAAGGGTGGATATGTAGAAATCCTTGAATTTACGCACTTTGCGAGAGTTTTTAAGTTTTCTGGACAAAGCAATTTTGGACGGAAAAAGGTGATTTCTCATGAGATTAAAGTCTCGGTAGTTATGGAACTGGTATGAGTGGACACAAAAATCTATAGTTCACAATTAAGGTTATTTCGGAGATTATTTTCATCAACAACTAAATATTAAAAGAGTCGCAAGACCGTTTGTTTTCAACATCTTTGGATGTGAAAGCAGGCGGAAAATAGTGGCAGTATCAACAATTAAAGCGGAATTTCAGTGTGAAATAGAAAAAGTATGGGAATTAGTTACATCATTGGATAACTATTCTTGGAGAAGTGACTTAGATAAAATCGTGGTGACTGTGCCTGAAAAAGAGTTTGAGGAACATACGAAGGATGGTTATGTTACAAAGTTTAAAATTATTGCTTTTGATGAAGATAAGAACTAGGAATTCGATATGGAAAACGGCAATATGCAGGGGCATTGGACGGGTAAATTTTTTTATAAAGAGGGTGTTACATTTATTGAATTTACAGAAGCTGTAACCGCTAAAAAGCTGGTTATGAAACCTTTTGTGGGCATGTATTTAAAGAAACAGCAGGCTAAATACATTCAGGATTTAAGGGAAGCATTGGGGGCTAAAAGATGACTTGTGATGAAATTATTGAAGAGTTAAAAGCAAATGCTTCTGAAAAATACAAAGCAAATGTCGTGAAAATGGGTATTCCGGAAGAATATAGTATAGGTGTTTCAACAGCCGTTGTTCGTGCAATAGCAAAGAAAATTGGAAAGTCAAATGAACTAGCAAGAGAGCTGTGGAACTCCGGTTACCATGAAGCAAAATTATTGGCGGTATTGGTTTTTGACAAAAAGACAATATCACATGATGAGATAGAAAAACTTATATGTGATGTACAGTCGTGGGATTTGTGCGATTACATGTGTAAAAATCTGATTATTAAGCTGAAGAGCTATGATGAGTTTATTTCTAATTGGATTACAAGTACACATACTTACAAGAAGAGAGCGGCATTTACGTTAATAGCTTCTACTGTGGTACATAACAAAACGATTACCAATGATACTCTTGATGAGTATTTGTGCATTATACAAGAGTATTCCGATAGTGAACATGAACATGTTAGGAAGGCTATTTCATGGGCATTGCGGGAGATAGGAAAGAAAAATTTTACTTACAATGAAAAAGCAATCCTTTTAGCCTATGATTTGAAAGAAAGTGGCAATAAGAATAAGATGTGGATTGCCAAGGATGCGTTAAAAGGGTTAGAAACACTTATTAAGGTTGGGGGAAGAGATAGACTTATTTCTTCAAATAGCAAGATGGGAAGAGAATAATTTATGATTAATCACTCAGTTTACCATGGTGTAAATTGGGTGATTTTTATTATAACAACAAAAACATGCATCAAAATGAGAATAAATCGCATTTGTTTGTTGATTATTATAAAAAACTGTATATAATAGAAAGTAGAAAAGAAGGTGAGGTAGCAATCATGTTAATCCAATTTAATTTTAAAAATTTCAAATCATTTAGAGAAGAGGCTACTTTGGATTTGTCTGCGGCGAAGATGACCGAGTTTTCAGACAGAGTAGTTACGGTTGGTAGCGAGAAGATTTTGCCGGTTGCTGCCATTTATGGTGCAAATGCAAGCGGAAAGTCCAATATATACAATGCTTTTGAATATATGTCTGAGTATGTTGCAGAGTCCTTTAAGTATGGAGATGAAGAGGA
>JALEKC010000035.1 GCA_022769325.1 Eubacterium sp.
GTATTTGGATTTATGAATCCGGTTATCGGAGTGCTGCTTTCCGCTTTGTTACTTTCGGAAAAAGAAGCACTGGGGGCGGGAAGTTTGCTGGCACTGATGCTGGTGTGCTTGGGGATTTATGTTGTCAATAAAGAACCAAAGGAGGAAAGAGATGTTTAACCGCCAATCCATACATATTGCCATGCTTTTATGGGGAGTGATTTTTTGCTTGATAGCGGCACTTTGTATGCTTATGAGTAAAAATTTCGACAAAGAAAAAAGAAAGAGAATGATTCGGATGCTGATTTGCACCGCAGTGCTTTTGGGAAGCGATGCCTTTGCCTGGGGATACCGTGGATATCCAGGTGAAATCGGATATTATATGGTACGCATCAGTAATTTTCTGGTATTTTTTTGCAGTGACTTGATATTATTGCTTTTTCACTCCTATGTATGCTGTTATTTATTTGAAGGGAAAGAAAAGAAACGTTCTCCGGCGGTGCAATCGGTCTATGGCATTACCATCCTGGGAATGATTCTTGTAATTATCTCCCAGTTTACAGATTTATATTATTATTTTGACGCCGCCAATATTTATCATAGAAATACCTGGCATTTTATTTCTTTTGCGATACCCATGGTGGGGATGATCGTGGATTTGGTTCTGATGATTTCCCATCGGGCCAATCTGAGTCGCGCCATGTTCGTGGCACTGGTGTCCTATGTGCTATTGCCACTGCTTTTCGTAGGTGTCCAAATGTTTTATTATGGATTGTCCCTGATTAATATCGCAATCAGCATTTCCATGATTTTGATGTTTGTTGTGACAATGATGGAGCAAAATGAAAACCTGGCCAAAAAGGAAAATGAGGCAGCAGAACTTCGCATTTCCCTGCTGTTATCCCAGATAGCTCCTCATTTTGTATACAATACCCTGACGACCATTCAGCGATTGTGTGTCAAAGACCCTTTGATGGCTCAGGAAACCGTGTCGGATTTTGCCATTTATCTGCGGGGCAATCTGGACTCTCTTCATCAAAAAGAGCCTATTCCCTTTGAGAAGGAAATGGAGCATGTAAAGGGATATCTGGGAATTGAAAAAAAGCGATTTGGAGAGCGGGTTCAAATATGTTATGATATCAAGGAAGAGGATTTTGTGATTCCTCCACTGACCATACAGCCTATAGTGGAAAATGCCATCAAGCATGGAATCTGCCGAAAACCGGAAGGCGGTACGGTAACCATATCCACAGAACAAAAGCAAAAGATGGTTTATATCACAGTGCAGGATGATGGAGTGGGATTTGATAGGGACGTAGTAAAAAAAGATGGCAGAAGCCATGTGGGAATTCAAAATGTGGCAGCACGGTTGAAAAATATATGCAATGGAAGTTTGGACATAGACAGTCAGCCGGGGAAGGGCACCATGGTTGTCATAACATTGCCACAGAAAGGATAAGAATATGAAAATAATAGTTGCGGATGATGAGCCATTAGCACTGGAAGATTTGGAAGATGCAGTAAGAGGAGAAAAACCAAAGGCAGAGATCTATGCCTTTTCGAATCCCATGGAAATTTTAAGTTTTGCCAGAGAGACCGCTTGTGATATAGCCTTTTTGGATATTGATATGGGCTGTATGAGCGGAATTGATGTGGCAAAGCAACTGAAGATATGGTATCCTAAGATAAATATTATCTTTGTCACGGCATACAGTGAGTATATGCATACCGCCATTAAAATGCGGGCCAGTGGTTATGTGACAAAGCCGGTTACAAAGGAGGATGTAAGGGACGAATTGGGAAATTTAAGGAATCCCGTGATACAGAATGAAAAGGATAAATTGACCGTTCGTTGTTTTGGAAATTTTGATGTATTTGTGGATGGTCATAGCCTGAAATTTGAACGAAATAAGACCAAAGAGATGCTGGCATATCTGGTGGATCGCCGTGGCAGTTCCGTCACATCCGGAGAACTTCGGGCGGTGTTGTGGGAGGGTGTCTCCAATGATAAAAATACAGGAACTTATTTGCAAATATTAAAAAAAGACCTGATTTCCACTTTGAAACGAGAAGGTTTCACCGATGTTCTGGTGACTTCCTGGAATCAATATGCCATTGATACGCAGAAGATTGTATGTGATTATTATGATTTTTTGGCGGGAAAGCCGGAGGGAATCCGGGCTTACAATGGAGAGTATATGTCCCAATATAGTTGGGGAGAGGTAGAAAAGGCACATCTGGAGGAAAAAATCGATAAAAACGAGGATTGAAAAAATTGAGACTTTGTAAGTTGTCGTTTATTTGGCAGCTGCAAAGTCTCTTTTTGTTATATTTTTGTTATATTGCCAAAAGTATAATATAAATGCTTGCTTTTCTATGCAAAATGAAGGAGGTGGCGATTCTGAATATTATCGTGTTTGAAGATGACCAAGGAAGAAGAGATAGTATGGAAAAGGTCATTGTAAAATCCAAACCGGAAGCTTGCATTGTTACTTTTGCCACGTCGGATATGCTGCTAGAATTTGCAAAAAAGACCAATCCGGAGGTGGCATTTATAAGCATAGAAAGTGCAGATGGAAGGGGATATTTTACGGTGAAAGCACTTAAGAAAATTTCTCCGAAAACCAATGTAATCGTGATTGCCAGCCAGTGCAGATATATGCAGGAACTGATACATCTGCGTATCAGTGGTTATGTAACCGGAGAATTGACAAAGGATATAGTGACTGAGGAATTGGCAAATCTACGATATTGACAGGAAAAGATAAAATTACAGTAAGGAGGTAGAAAACGTGAAAAAAGGAAAAAAATTTTCATGGCGTTCGTTTGGAAAACGTACGTTGTCCGGGTTCTTAACTTTTGCTCTTGTGATTTCACTGGGTTCCGGAACCGGTATTGTCTTGCAAAAACCGGCAAAAGTAAAGGCGGATTCCACAAAGACATTCCGAACTTCCAATAGTGGGGATTCTTATTCATCCAGTACTGCAAAGAATGCACAGGATGGTACGTGGTATAGCGGATGTTATGTGGCAAGATCGAGCCAGACCGTAAGTAATGTTGTGATTTCCGGAACAGTATTTCTGGAGATTGAAAAAGGAGTTACCTTAACTTGCGTGGGTAATAACGGAAGTGGTCAGAATACTCCGGGAAGACCGGGAATTGAATTGACTTCCGGCAGTACTCTTATTGTACTGGGAGAAGGAACGCTGGTAGCACGAGGAGGAAATGCCGGTAATGGTTCCAACGGTTCGGATGGTAATTCTCCAAGTTCTTCCGGAAAATACGTATATTCCGGAAGCGGTGGTTCCGGTGGTGCCGGTGGAGCAGGAGCAGGAGCCGGTATCGGAACCCGTGGAGGAACCGGTGGAAGTGGCGGTTCCGGTGGTTCCGGTAATAGCAGAAAAGTGGATCGCCACGATGACGGTTACGCTGCCGGTAGTAGTGGCTCAAGCGGTTCCCAAGGTAGCTCTATTTATACCAGTATGGGAAACCTATATGTGCTTGGAACGGTGACTGTCAGAGCTCAAGGCGGTGCCGGCGGCTACGGCGGAAGCGGTGGCTCAAAGAATGAATTTAGAGTAGATAACAAGCAGGACTGTGGTAAATTTTACCATGACCGACACGGATATGCCGTCGGCGGAGCCGGTGGCGGTGGCGGCGGCGGTGGAACTGCCGGAGCTGGTATCGGTATCGGTGGAACCGGCGGCGGTGGTGGTGCCGGCGGCGGTGGCGGTGGTGTATATAAAAACGACGGCAGCTGCACCTGGAGCAATCTCTATGCCGGAGGTGGAAGTGGCGGATACGGTTATCGCAACGGTTCTTCCGGTTCCGGAAGCAAAGGTTCCTATGGTGGAGCCGGAGGAAGTGCCGGATATACCGGTTCCATATACGGTTCTACCCAGACCATATGGCGCAACAATCTGGCATCTGTATCCGGAAGCGGAAATGGTGGAAGAGAAGCGGGTGTTTCCAGCCGAACCAAGCTTTCCTACAATCAGAATATCAGCATCCAGATGCTGGACAACAGAACCGGTGTCGAGTCTACTACCGGTTGGGATAATATTAAGAAATATTCCAAAAATCAGACGACATATTCTTATGTAAAACCGGGATATAGTGAATTTAGCACCATTACCGATGTGACCCATCAAGATATTTATAAACCGGGATATACCTTTGAAGGATGGTATAGCGGAGTTGGAGATGATGCCAAGCTGGTAATAGATGCCAATGGTAAAGTGGTTCAGAATGTAACCAACTATACCTGTGATGGTGTTTATAACTCTGTTGCCAATCCGTTATATGCACATTGGAAGAGAAAGAATTTCAATCTGATCTATGACGCCAACGGCGGTGGATTTGCAGGAAATCGTAAAGAAGTATCCAAAGTGTCCTATACCGGTGAGAAATTGGAAAATCTTATCGGAGACCAGGTTCCTACAAGAACCGGATATTTCCTGCTGGGATACAATACCAAACCGGATGGAAGCGGTGAATGGATTTACGGAAGTAACAATCCATCGACCGGACAGCCTACTAAGGACAAGGGACAAACGGTTAAAAAACTCTGGGATGTGATTTTGGCAGAGAGGGCGAATGAAACGACGGATCGTTTGCCGGATGAGAAAGTCATCCATCAGGCAGATACCAGTGCGGCCACCTGCCTCAACACCTGGGATACGACAAAGAAAACTTCGGGGCAGGAAACAGGAAACGTGTTAAGAACCTATCTGACCCAAGATTTGCAAGGGATTTATCCTTATGAAAAAGATACACGAATTTATGCCCAGTGGGCACCGATTCATTATACCCTTCGCTATTTCTCAGAAGATAACAGCAATGAGGCAAAATGGCTGGGGGATGAGTACAATGTACCTTACTTCAACGTATTTTATAAATCCTTAGAGGATTTTGGAGTGACCAGAAAACACTATGATTATAAAGGCTGGAACGTCTATGCCAGCCAGGATTGGGGCATGTATGAACCCAATAAACTGTATCGCACCAGTCTTACAGATAAAGACGGGGAAACCGTTTCTCTGTATGCTGCATGGAAAATGACGGACAGTTATACCATTACCTACAATGGAAATGGTGGTGCCGGGGTGCCGGTAAATGGTTATACATTTAAAGATTCCAAAGAAACCGATGAGGATACTTATGTGATATCCTCGAAAAAGCCAACCCGTGAAAATTATACATTCACCGGATGGAATACAGAAATCGACGGCAGTGGAATCACATGGCCGGCAGGAAAGAAAGTGACAGGTAGTATCAATGGAAATCTGACCCTTTATGCACAGTGGAAATTAAATCCATCCATTACCTATCATGCCAATGGAGGAAGCTTCTCTGTGGCACCGGAAAAGAAACATATTGCTGCAGGTACCAGTTTCAATACTTTGAAAGAAAAGGATGAATTGCCAACCAGAGAAGGGTATCATTTTAAAGGCTGGTCTCTTTCTCCAACGGATGCAGAGCCGGATTATGAGGCAGGCGATGCCGTGACGATGCCGGACAAAAACATTGTTTTCTATGCTATCTGGGAAAAGGATGGCTATGGTGTTTCTTCTACGGCAATCAATGACAATCCGGAAGAGCAGGATA
This sequence comes from Eubacterium sp., assembly GCA_022769325.1. Lineage (GTDB taxonomy): Bacteria > Bacillota > Clostridia > Lachnospirales > Lachnospiraceae > Eubacterium_F. The sequence continues at coordinate 5,587 of JALEKC010000035.1, forward strand.
AAGTTCTGAAATATTATACTTTGGAGCTGGAGGAAAAAACAGAGACGGATACAAATTATATTCCTTTTAAAGAGGAGAGTGTTTCCGGAGATGGCAGTTATGCAAGCAAAGAAGTAGCCATCAATTATACGGCAAAGACATCGGGCGGCGATGCATTTGAAGTAAAATATAAAGAAGATTTTACCTTCCGTGTAGTAGTTCCCCAATATGTAAATGCCAGCGGAATGACAGTTTATGCCAACGGTTCCGTCATTTTGCCAAAGAAAAAGGATTCGGATGCCAACAATGTCTATTACTACTATACGATCACCAATGCCACCATGGCACAGGAGATTATGGTTACCGGACTGACTTATCGGAATTATGATCTGGAGTTGGAAACCAATGGTGGAAATGTCAAAGAAACCGAAGCCATGGCAAGTTATACTTATGGAACTAAGGTGACTTTGCCAAAACCAACCAAAACCGGATATCATTTTGATGGATGGTTTGCCAATGAAGATTTATCCGGTACAGAAGTTAAGTTCATTGCAGTAGACGAAACCGGTGATAAGAAATATTATGCCAAATGGACGGCCAATACTTATACCATTGTTTTTGATGGAACTGTGTATGACAGTGAAGGAAATGCCACAGCCAATGGTGGTATCACAAACCGTCGGGAAAGAACCTATGAGCAGAGTGGCATTGCTTATGGTCAGCTCACTCCTTTGGCAGCCAATGCGTTCTTCTATCATACCAAGGTAGCAGATTATGAAGTGACTAAGGCACCGGAAGATTATTCTACGGATAAAGCCGGAGAAAAAGTTACTTTCTTAGGATGGAGTACGGTAAAAGGTGCAGATACACCGACATATCTGCCAAGCGGCCGTGTTATGAATTTGTGCACCGGGGATACAGAATCCGGTGACACCAGCATTACTTTGTATGCGGTATATAAGACAAGCAATTATAAACTGACTTATAATGCCAACGGTGGAAAAATTTCCCATAAGGTATCTGTTATGGAAAAAGATGCAGGTGGAAATCCGATTATGGATGAGGACGGAAATCCGAAAATGAAGGAAGAGACACAGAAAGTTACTTCTTATTCGGAAGAAAGTCAAAAATGCACCGATGTGACTTTAAACTTCACTGGAGTGGAACGAGAAGGATATACCTTCCTTGGATGGACCACCACGCCGGTTGTGGATGCGGCCTTGGCTACTGTTCCGGAATACTATACTCAGGAGACCTACCCGGCAGGAAGTGGAGATCAAAAGATTCTTTCCGGAGATTCTTTTGACAAAGATACCGTTCTTTATGCGGTATGGAAAGAAAATGCATATACGATTACCTTTGATGCAGGGGATGGTACAAGACATGTTTCACAGGATGTGGAAGGTGATGTCACCCAGTTTACGGTGAAAGCGATTTCTACCCCGGCATCGACTGCCAGCCCAGAGCCGACGACGACCCCGGCTGCCAGCCCAGAGCCAACACAAGCGCCACAGCCGACGGTACTTGCGGACGATGCACCGGTGTATAAAGGAATTGCGAATGATACATATTATTGTAAAATAGAGGACAAGTATTATAAGCTTAGTGAATGGAAACAGTATGTTCCGTTAAGTGAAGTGATGCTTGATGAATCTTTAAGTGAAGCTTCTGTTACAGAGGATGATGTAGAAGCTGTAGAACGCTATCGTGTTATTTGTGATACGGCGGCAAAGAAAAACTATCCGATCTTCAAATATGTAGATGGAGAAAATACCACATATGTATGTGTGAAGGATGAATTAAGCGATGCTTCGGAAATTTATCTTATGGATGATGCCACAGATGGAACCGATGCAAGTACCCTTACACGGAAACTGGTGGATAGTAGTTCGCAGCCGATTACCTATCAACAGATAAAAGATAAATTAACGCTGGTTCGTGATTATGATTCAACCTTAGATCATACGACTCATGATGCAGCAGAAAAATTCCAGCAGATGATTACCTATGCTCAGACCGCACGGTTAAATCAGATAGAATCTGAAGGAAATGACCCAGAACCGATTTTTGCCATCAAGAGTGGAGAAAACGGTGCGGATACCTTTGTAAATGAGAAGAGAATGGATGCCGGAATCAATACCTTTACCGGAATGTATAAGCTCAATACGGAAGACCCGACGAAATTCTCTTATTTCAGCGGTTGGAGTCTGACACCAGGAGCTACGGAACCGGATTATCTGCCAAATGCGAAGGTGAAAAACCTGGCAACGGGAGCAGCCGGTGACCGGGATGTCACACTGTATGCAGTCTGGTCTGATTCGGAAGTGAATTATGCAATTTTTGATGCCAACGGTGGTTCCTATGAAACGGAGGAAGATGGTGTAGACAATCGTACCGTTCTTCGCAAAAAAGTAACCGGAACAGAGGTAAATCAGCTTCCGGAGGCACTACTTCCGGATACAGAGACCAGTGATGTTACCGTATATGCAAAGAATGCAAATATCTGTGCGGACGCGGAAGAAGGAAGCAATTGCTTTACTCTGAAAAAAGAAGGTTATCAGTTTGCCGGCTGGACGACGGACCCATCCTTGACGGGAGATGAATTGACAGCCAATGTGGCTAGTACGAGGCAACAGTTGCTGGCAGGTCTGGATCCGACTTCCTATACAAGCAATACGTACTTTGCCGTATGGCAGCCGGAAAAAGTAAAAATTACGTATTGTGGAAATGGAGCCAACGAAACCAGTGATTACGAGCAAAAGGTACCATATGATACCACTACAAAACTGGAAAGATGTAATTTCACAAAAACCGGATATTCATTTGTGAAATGGGTAACAGAGGTTTACAATGGAGAGGCCATCAATGACATCGGTTATGAAGATGAAGCAGACATTTATCTGAATTCCTCCGATGAGGCCCTTTATAAAGATGGTTTGAAATTGCATGCCATCTGGCAGCAAAAACCATCCCACAACCTGATTTATGATACCAATGGTGGATATGGCGGACCGGGTACGGTGGAATTTGTCGAAGATGTGGAAGGCATTGTCTATATCAGCGAACAGTATCAGCCAAATGAAAGTGGAAGTGTAGAAACCGCTGTAGTGGAAAGCGGAAATGTGGAGGCAGCAAGTCAGGATGAGATTGTCGTTTCCATGCCAAAACGAGATGGCTATACTTTCCTTGGTTGGTCAACCAATCCAAATGCCGATGAACCTGACGAGGGATACGCTTATGTTGAAAGTAAATTCTACAGAGAATCCATAGCGGTGAACTATCCGACATGGACCAGTCAGGCGGGAGGCGGAGATAAAACCTTATATGCGATCTGGAAACCGATACCGGAAAATGATGTTAGTTATTTGGTGGACAATACGGCTACCAGCTTGCCATATAAGACCAAATCTTACAAAGCAGGCGAAAGCTTTAGCTTGTATTTTGACCGTGTACCGAGTAAAGAAGGATATGATTTTGTGGGTTGGTCCGATACGATCGATGGAACCAATGTATATCGTTCCGGAGACGGACAGCAGTATCAAATGCCGGAAGAGGAAGTGACTTTCTATCCGGTATGGAAAGCTCATAACTATACAATCATATATAAAACTACCAACGATAAGTCGGTGGAATATACAGACGGTGAGATTGCTTATGATGAGGAATACAATCTCTGGACGACAGAGGTTGCAGATCCCGAAACCCCATCTTCCGAGACGAAGGATTTGGAAGCAATGGAATCCGGAAATGCAAATTCGCAAGAATATGAGGAATTTAAACCAAAAGCCGGATACAAATTTATCGGATGGTCCACGGTTCCTTCCGGAAAAGTGGATTATGAACCGGGAGAAACCGTATCGAAATTATCCTCTGTAGATGGTGCAGAAATCATACTCTATGCTGTTTACGAGCCACAGAAGACAAAATATATGTTGGTAAACAAGTATAAAGTTACCAAAGGAGATGAGGAAGATCCGGAAAATCCGGATACCGAAGACAATACTTCGTTAGATCCTGTAATTATTGGAGAACCAATGCCATTATTGAAGGATATTCCGGTCAAATTCGGATATGTCTTTGACGGATATTATACGGAGAAAAATGGAAATGGTGAGATGTATTATAAAGCAGATCTTACCTTGGTTGCAGAACATGCGACAAACCAAAATCCGGATGAGAATGTAACCTTGTATGCAAAATGGGTTCCGGTAAAATATTCCTTATACTATGAGTATAATGGTGAAAAAGTTGCCTCCCAGGATGTATATTACGGAGAAAAAAACACTACATTGAAGCAGGAAGAAATCACCGGATTGACATTGGAAGAGGATAAAGTATTGGTTGGTTGGAAATTAGACCGTGATGACGACCAGGTAGATTTCAATTCCGACGGAGAATCTGTAACCATGCTTTCTTCAGCGAAATTGTACAATGGCGGTACCAACATTATTCTGTATGCTCATACCGGAAAAGCGACAAAATCTACGGTGACATACAATCCAAATGGTGGTAGTAATGAGCCGGTGGATGATATGAAGTACGATGCCGGAGCAAAGGTTGAGGTTAACTTCACGAAGAAACCAAGAAAGAGTGGATATACTTTCCTTGGATGGGCACGAAGCAGTGGTGCGGAAACACCATTGTACTACGAGGCAGAAGAAGGAAGTGAGGAAGAGTCCAATACCTCCTTTACCATCAGTGGAGATATTACTTTATATGCTGTCTGGAGAGCCAACAGTTATACCATTACTTACCACAAGAATTGTACGGAACCACTTCCGGAAAATGAAGCTCTGGAAGTTGCCACTTCATCGGTGGAAAATGAGACAACTTCTGTGGAAGATGTACTAGGTTATGAAACCAATGATTATGAATTCCGTGGTTCGGATACGTTCTATCGGAAAGGATATACATTGGCAGGATGGGCACTTACAGAAAAAACAGGTGTTACCTATACCCTCAATCAGCTGCTTACTACTCCGCTTACACCAGTGGACAATGGAAATGTAGATTTGTATGCCGTATGGGATGCCAATAAGTATATGGTAAAATACGATGCCAATAAGCCGGCAGCAGTGGAGGCAGAAGTGAAGGGTAGCATGAAGGATACCAAGATGACCTATGATGAAGAGGGTACCCTGAGAGCCAATGCATACACCCTTGTAGGATACAAGTTCATGGGATGGTCCACTACTGAAGATGGAGCAGTTGAGTACAAAGATTCGGAAGAAGTGAAGAATCTCAGTGACAAAGAAGACGTTGTATTGTATGCTGTATGGAAAAACCGTGCGGATCTTACAGAGGAAGATGAAGACATTGACTGGTCTCAGAAGACATTGACCGCCATTATGTCCAATATGTATTCTCTGACGGTAAATGCAGGAGAGAAACCAAATCTTGATAAATTGGTAATTACAGCACTTTATTCGGATGGTACCTGCAGAGCCGTAAAGAATTACAGTACCAATGTGGATACGCTGGAGACTTTGGAAGATACCAATGTAGAAGTTGAATATGAGGAAAATTCCATTACTAAATCTCTTCAGATTTCACTTCGCGTCAAAGGAACACCGGCGCCGAGTGAGACCCCGACAGCGACCCCGACAGCGACCCCGAGTGCGACACCAAGTGCGACACCAAGTGCGGCACCGAGTGAGGCGCCGAGTGCGACGCCAAGTGCGACCCCGAGTGCGACACCAAGTGCGACCCCGAGTGCGACACCAAGTGCGACCCCGAGTGCGACCCCGAGTGAGGCGCCGAGTGCGGTGCCAAGTGCGACACCAAGTGTGACCCCAAGTGCGATGCCAAGTGCGACACCGACAGCCACACAGGATTCGTCGGAAATGATTTCACAAGAGGATTTGGAGGCAGCACAGTATCTGTCCCTTGAAGAAGTGGAAAATGCAATGAGTGTAACTAACACAGATAAACAAGATTTGGTTGGTTCCACCTATGCCAAACTTCAGGTAAAGGCGGTTGCAAGTTCTAAGAAGAAGACCGTTCGCCTGACCTGGAAAAAGGTAAAAGGAGCTTCCAGTTATATCATATATGGAGCAAAATACGGCAGTAAGATGAAGAAAATCAAGACTGTAAAAGGCAATAAGAAGAACTACAAATATGATATTAAGAAACTGAAAGCAAAGAAATATTACAAATATCTTGTGGTGGCATGTAAGAAATTTACAACCTCCAAGGATATTACCGCAGGAAAAAATAATGTGAAAGTGACGACAGACAAATCCATCGCCATTTCAAAGACGGTTTATGTAACTTCGAAGGATCGTAAATATGGAAATCCTTCCAAACTGAAAGCAAAGTCTTCTCTGAAATTGAAAAAAGGAAAGAAGGCAAAGCTGAAAGTTAAGATTAAGAATACCAGAAAGAAAGTTAAGAAATGTGGTGGAAAGCTTCGCTACGAAGTTGCAAATCCAAAGATTGTTCAGGTTAGCAAGAGTGGCAAGGTGAAGGCGAAAAAGACCGGAAAGACTTCCATTTATATCTATGCTCAAAATGGTATTTGCAAAAAAGTTAAAGTGACTGTAAAAAAATAGAAAAATAGTAAAAATAGGCTGTCAGGGAATTTTGAGGGTTCACCTCATCTTTCCCGACAGCCTTTTTCTATCGTCACTCTTTTATTTCTTCCCGGTTTTTATCACAGGGACCGGGGTGTCATCGGTGGCATCCAGATTGTGGATATATTTTTTTGTCTCCGCCACGATTACCGGAGAGAGAAAAAGTACGGCAATCAGGTTTGGAATGGCCATCAAAGCATTGAGAACATCGGCAATCAGCCAGAC
>JALEKC010000062.1 GCA_022769325.1 Eubacterium sp.
CATAAAAAAACTCAATGTTTCCGTTGGAGATGAAGTGAAAAAAGGAAAATCTTTGCTGACCTTTGATAAAACCGATTTGCAGGAGAGTTTATCCGAGGCCAAAGACAGTTTGTCCGATGCCGAGAGTGAGTCGGCCAAATCCATCGAAAAGGCACAAAAACAGCTGGCAGAAGCCAAAGAAGAATATGAGGAAGAAAAAGAAAATCAGGCAGACAAAGTTGCCAAAGCAAAAAAAGAATATCAGGAAGCCAAAAAGGCCAATCAAAAGGAAGAAATGGAACCAGGCAAAGACGGCTTATGAAAATGCTGTTCAGACCCAAAAAACAACTTTAAAACAGAGTAAATCCAATATTGAGCAGGCCCAGGACTCTGTAGATACGGCAAAAAGCAATGGGGAGAAGAGTATCAAAGAAGCTCAAAAGCAAGTGAGTGAGGCTCAGAGCAATATTGACAAATGTTCGGTGACAGCTCCTATTGATGGAATTGTGACTTCCATATCGGTACAGGAAGGGGATACATATAGCGGAGGTACGATATTGCAAATTCAGGATATCAGTGGCTTTGCGATTTCTACAACTGTAGACGAGTATGACATCAGTAATGTGAAAGTTGGTCAGAAAGTCATTGTTTTAACAGAAGCAACGGGAGAGGATGAGTTAGAAGGCGAAGTGACTTTTGTGGCACCTTCTATGGGAAGCAGCACCACAAGTACTTCATCTCAAAGTGGAAATGGAACAACATCTATGTCAAATACAACCAGCAGTGGTTCCGAGGGCTATGAGGTGGATATTAAATTGAAATCTGCAGATGACAGACTGAAACTTGGTTTGACGGCTCGGTGCAGCATTATTGAAGAAGAAGCTTCCAATGTATTTGCGGTTCCTTATGATGCTATATCACAAAATACCAGTGGAGAATCGGTAATCAACATATCCGAAGGAGAAAGTGGAAACATATCGAGAAAACAAATTATTGTTACCCAAGGAATGGAAAGTGATTATTATGTAGAAGTGCAAAGCGATGAATTGCAGGAAGGAATGAATGTAATGATTCCGACGGATGCTACGGATTCTAGTGGTTCTACAAGCGAAGAACGAACGAAAAATAGTATGAGTGGTTTATTTGTTGGAGGAAGTGAAAAACGTATGCCGGGAGGAACCCAGGGAGGATTTTCGGGAGGTGGTGGACGACCATGACAAAAACAATCATAGACTGCAGACACATTGTGAAACGGTTTTACATTGGAAAACCCAATGAGTTGGAGATTTTACACGGAATTGATTTGGATGTAAAAGTGGGAGAATTTGTATCCATTGTGGGAGAATCCGGTTCGGGTAAATCCACATTAATGAATATTTTGGGGGCTTTAGACCGTCCCACAGAAGGAACTTATTATCTGAATGGAGTAAATGTGGGAGAAGGCAAAGACAAAAATTTGTCGGAAATACGAAATCGACAGATTGGTTTTGTGTTTCAGACCTATAATTTAATTGCCAGGACCACAGCTCTTGCCAATGTTGAACTACCGATGCTTTATGCGGGAGTATCCAAGGCAGAACGAACAAGGAAGGCCAAAGAATTGCTGGAAATCGTGGGAATGCAGGATCGTATGACCCATCGACCGGATGAATTGTCCGGAGGTCAAAAGCAGAGGGTGGCCATTGCAAGAGCCATGGCCAATGATCCGGCAATTATCTTGGCAGATGAGCCTACGGGAGCTTTGGATAGCAAAACCGGTCGTGTGATTATGGATATTTTTCATAAGTTGCATGAAGAACAGGGAAAAACCATTGTGCTAATTACCCATTCGGAAAAACTGGCCAATGAGACACAGCGTATTATTTCCCTTTGTGATGGTAACATATCTGGTGTTCGAAAGGGGGAGTTGGCATGCTGATTTTTGAAAATATTAAAATGGCATTCCAGGCATTGCTTGCCAACAAGATGCGAGCTCTCCTGACAATGCTAGGTATTATCATTGGAATCGGAGCCGTTATCGCTATTATGACAGTGAGTTCCTCTCTAACCAACTCCATTACAGATTCCTTTCAGGAAATGGGAGCCAATAATATTACCGTAGGATTAAAACAAACATCTACAGAAACAGAAACTCGTTCCAACGGTTTGAAATTTGGAGCGGCAAGCCGCAATTTCTCAGTAGATGAAGAAGATTTGATTACGGATGAGATGCTTTCAAAATTAAAAAAGCAATATTCGGATAAAATTGATGCCATTGGCATCAGTGAAAGCATTGCCAACGGAACCATTCACGATGGTGGGAATACAGCCAATATTGCTATCACTGGAATTAATGAGGAATATTTTTCCGGCAGCGATGTTACTCTCTTGCGGGAAGGCGTCTGACCAACGCAGATGTGGAGGGAAAAAAGCGAGTTATTATGATTTCGGATAAAGCGGTAGAGCAGATTTTTAGCGGCAATTATGAAACGGCTTTAACGCAGAAAATTCAGGTGGATATGGATGGAGTATATGAACAATATTATGTTGTTGGTGTATACAAATATGAGACCAATAATTCTTTTTCATCCTCTTCCGATGAAGATATTACCACAACTGCCTATATTCCGATTTCTACCGGAAAAGAACAAATTCATGCAGATGAAGGCTATCAGCAATTTACCGTTGTAACCAAAAGTGGAATGGAAAGCGTGTCTGAGTTTGCTACCGAAATTGAAAATTTTTTTGCTCCTTATTATAGTACCAATGATGAATATCAGGTTTCCACAACGACGATGGAATCCATGACAGAATCCATGAGCGAAATGATTGGCACGGTGTCCATTGCAATTTCCTTTATCGCTGGAATTTCTCTTTTGGTAGGAGAAATCGGTGTGATGATTATTATGCTGGTGTCCATCACGGAGCGTACGAGAGAAATTGGAACCCGAAAGGCATTGGGAGCAAAAAACAGCTCCATTCGTTTTCAGTTCATCATTGAATCCATGATTTTGTGCCTGATTGGAGGAGTGTTTAGAATTCTTGTGGGATTTATCCTGGGAGCAATTGCCGCTTCTCTTTTGGGATATGGAGCCACGGTTCCGGTGGTTGCCATTGTTGTAGCGGTGGCCTTTTCTATGGTAATTGGAATCTTTTTCGGGTATTATCCGGCCAATAAGGCGGCAAAAATGGACCCCATTGAGGCACTACGCTATGAATAAAGGCATTCGTAAAAAAATGGAGCGCAGCCTACTCAATTTTGGAAAAAACGCAGCCTACTCAATTTTGGAAAAAACTTTACAAAACACCCAAGGCATGATACACTTGTATTGTGCCTTTTGTTCTGAAAAGGTAATTCATTCATTTCCCAAAAAAAGAATTGACAAACAGAAAAAAATGTAGTAGTATATCTTTAAACAGAACAAATGTTCCGAAAGATTGTTTGGATAGAAGACAAATTGGAGGTTAATGATGGCAGAAAAAGATCAAAATAAATTAAAAGCATTGGAAGCAGCAATTGCACATATTGAAAAGGAGTATGGAAAGGGCTCTGTTATGAAATTAGGTGATACCGCAGCCACAATGAATGTAGAGTCCATTCCAACAGGTGCTTTAAGCCTGGATATTGCTCTTGGGGTCGGTGGAGTTCCACGGGGACGAATCATTGAGGTGTATGGCCCAGAATCTAGTGGTAAGACTACGGTTGCTCTCCATATGGTGGCAGAAGCACAAAAAAGAGGTGGGATTGCCGGTTTTATCGACGCGGAACATGCATTGGATCCGGTTTATGCAAAAAATATCGGTGTGAATATTGATGAGTTATATATTTCACAGCCGGACTGTGGTGAGCAGGCATTGGAGATTTTGGAGACCATGGTGCGCTCCGGGGCATTGGATATTGTTATTGTGGATTCTGTGGCTGCATTGGTTCCAAAAGCAGAAATTGATGGAGACATGGGAGACAGCCATGTGGGAGTTCAGGCGAGATTGATGAGTCAAGCTCTCCGTAAACTGACCGGTGTTATTAATAAGACCAATTGTGTGGTTATCTTTATTAATCAGCTTCGGGAAAAAATCGGTGTTATGTTTGGAAATCCGGAGACAACAACAGGAGGACGTGCATTGAAATTCTATTCTTCTGTGCGTTTGGACGTTCGAAGAGTAGAGACATTAAAGCAGGCTGGCGAGATGATTGGAAATCATGTGCGTGTCAAAGTGGTAAAAAACAAAGTGGCGCCGCCATTTAAAGAGGCGGAGTTTGATATTATGTTTGGAAAGGGAATTTCCAGGGAGGGAGATGTCCTGGATTTGGCTGCCAAAGAAGATATCATCGTCAAGAGCGGAGCCTGGTATTCTTATAAAGGTGAGAAGATTGGACAGGGACGTGAAAATGCCAAAAAATATCTTGCAGATAACCCGGCAGTTTTTGATGAAGTAGAACAACTTGTTCGAAATAAGTATCTGAATCCGGAAATAGAGGAATCAGATGAGCCAGAAGAAGCTCCGTCTGCAAAAGTGACAAAAGAAAAAAAAGAGTCTGACAAATAAAAGAGATATTTTTAGTTTGCAGGCGTTGACAGAAATCGACGTTGTATCTTTTGGGAAAGGTATGGCGTCGGTTTCTTTATCCGAAAAATCAGCAAGAGGGAGAATGCGATGGAAGAAAAAAACGAATCCTTTGTATTTCGTGATGAAGAAGCAAAAAAAGCAGCTAAAAAAGCTATGGAGCTGATTGCTTATCAAGATCGTACGGAAAAGGAATTAAAAGAGCGGTTATATCGCGCTGGCTTTTCAGAAAAAGCGGCAGAAGAAGCGATGAATTACGTTATGTCATTTGGGTATATCAATGACAGAAGATATGTGGAAAACTATTTGATGTTTCAATCCGGAAAGCGTAGCAAAAAGGAAATTATATATAGATTACAACAAAAAGGGATTCCTTCGGACTTGATTGAGGAAATTTTAGAAGAAAAGGGAGGAATCGATGAGAGGGAAGCCATCGAGATGCTTCTTGAAAAGCGCCTGAAAGGAAGAGAATTTTCGGAAGTAGAGGATAATGAACGAAGAAAAATTTTTGCCTATCTGGGGCGAAAGGGATATGATATTTCACAAATCAAGAAAGTATTTTCTAAACTTGACAATTAGTCGTAAAAAGTGTAAAATTAAAGCGTTGTATTTATGTGCAATGATAATTTAATAAAGGAGGTGCTCTTGTGCCACAGTTGACCATTGGTTTTGTGGTTGGTGCCGTTATCGTAATTCTTGCATTGATTGCTCTTTCTGCATTTGTTTCATGGAAAAGTGCCATTTCATATCGCATTAAAGTCGGTGAAGCAAAAGTTGGAAGTGCAGAAGAAAAAGCGAGAGAGATTATTGATGACGCTTTAAAAACAGCAGAAACCAAAAAAAGAGAAGCTCTTTTGGAAGCCAAAGAAGAAAATCTAAAGGCAAAAAATGATCTCGAAAGAGAGACAAAAGAAAGAAGAGCAGAGATTCAGCGCTATGAAAAACGAGTGCTGGGTAAAGAGGAAACTTTGGACAAGAAATTGGAAGCACTCGAGAAACGGGAATCAAAGCTTAGTGCCAAGGAAGCGGAATTCGAAAAAGAAAAAGAAAAAGTCGAAGAGCTTCGTGAAAGCCATTTGCGTGAATTGGAAAAGATTTCCGGACTCACCTCCGAACAGGCGAAAGATTATCTATTGCGAACTGTAGAAGAAGATGTGAAACATGAAACTGCAGTTTTAGTAAAAGAGTTGGAACGTCAGGCCAAAGATGATGCAGACAAAAAAGCAAAAGAGTACATTATCAATGCGATTCAGAAATGTGCAGCAGATCATGTCTCAGAAGCTACGATTTCTGTAGTGCCATTGCCAAGTGATGAGATGAAGGGTAGAATTATCGGACGAGAAGGTAGAAATATTCGTACGTTAGAAAACCTGACAGGTATTGATCTTATCATCGATGACACGCCGGAAGCTGTCATTTTGTCCGGCTTTGATCCAATTCGACGAGAAATAGCCAGAATAGCTTTGGAAAAATTGATTGTGGATGGAAGAATTCATCCAGCCAGAATCGAAGAAATGGTTGAAAAAGCAAAAAAAGAAGTTGAAACACTGATTCGTGAAGAAGGAGAAGCAGCAGCTTTGGAGGTTGGAGTTCATGGTATCCATCCGGAGTTGATTCGCCTTTTAGGGAAAATGAGATTCCGTACAAGTTATGGTCAAAATGCATTAAAGCATTCGATTGAAGTAGCACATCTTTCCGGATTGCTGGCTGGAGAGATGGGAGCAGATGTTCGCATGGCAAAACGTGCCGGCTTGCTTCATGATATTGGAAAATCGGTTGACCATGATATGGAAGGCTCTCATATTCAATTGGGTGTAGATTTGTGTCGCAAGTACAAAGAATCTGCGCTGGTTATTAACGCAGTGGAAGCTCACCACGGTGATGTTGAACCGGAAAGCATGATTGCATGCATTGTTCAGGCGGCAGATGCGATTTCTGCAGCACGTCCGGGAGCAAGAAGAGAAACGCTGGAAACATACACGAATAGATTGAAACAATTAGAGGATATCTCAAACAACTTCAAAGGTGTAGACAAATCTTTTGCCATTCAGGCAGGTAGAGAAGTTCGAGTAATGGTGGTTCCAGATCAGATTAATGATGATGAAATGGTATTGTTGGCTCGCGATATTTCTAAACAAATTGAAGCAGAACTTCAGTATCCAGGACAGATTAAAGTTAATGTGATTCGAGAGTCCAGAGTTGTTGATTATGCAAAATAGAAAGTATATCAATCGAAATACTCTATATTAAAAATAAAGAACTGTTATCGTGAAAAAGTTTTTCAGATGACAGTTCTTTTTTTGCTTTCATCTTTATAAATGTTGCTGACTATATTGGTAAATGTAAAAATCGGAGGAGTCGGAGAAATAATCCGAGCAATCGGATAACCAAGCCACTGCCATGTGTGCAATTTATTGGTATGATTTAGATAGTATAGGTAACAAATGTAAAGGAGAAATGTTATGAAATCAAACAAGGACAGTTTCACAATTGATGAAATAATCGGAAGAAATCTTCAAAATTATCGCAAACTGATGGGATTGGAGAGAAAAGAAGTAGCAGAGGCGTTTCATATTACGGATGATGCATTGTATCGTATTGAAAAAGGACAAAACGGATTGACAAGTGTCTATGCCTATGTTCTGGCTAATACGTTTCATTGTGATATGAATTATATTTTTGGAGGAACGGATATTCCGGATATCGTGGCAACTGATGAAAAGGACATTAGCCGAGTCTTGCGTTATTGTGCAGAACTTATTGAAATGCGTTCAAATAAATAGAAAGGGGTTGGGAGTGGTAAATGAAGAAAGTGTTGATTGTTGTAAAAAATGAAAAGACAAAAAATGTCTTGGAAAGAATTGTAGAAGAATTAAATCCCAATGGAGAGGTGTATGTTACAGACGATTTGCCAAAGGCATATCATATTATGTCAATACATACGATACATCTTTTTTTGATTGACCTTGTTCTATATCCGAGTGTTCGAGGTGGAGATGTGTCCGGAGCAGTTTTCGCACAAAATGTACGAAGGATAACTAGATATCAATTCACACCTATCATTTTATTTTCGCCTTTGTTGGATGAAGGATTACATATGTATGCAAAAATTCATTGTTATGCATATATTGAGAAACCTTTTGAAACAGAAGTTGTGAAAAAGACAATTGGTGAAGCTTTAAAATATCAATCCCATGATTGTGAAAACAGGCAGATATTTTTTCGAAAAGATGGATTGTTAGAAGCACTTTTTGTCAAAGATATCATTGTGGCGGAGGGAAAAGATCGTGACATCTATCTTGAAACAACGACGGGGAAAAGAATGATTCCCTATCGGAGCTGTCGAACCTTGTATGAACAATTGGATTCCCCTCAGTTTTTGTTTTGCAATCGTTCTACAATTGTCAACCGAAAATATGTAAAAAAGATTGATGCTGTAAATGGCTATCTCTATATGAAAGATATTGATTATGCTTTGAAAATGGGAAAGCAGACAAAATATGCTTTTATGGAGGAGATAAGGGAATTCTTGATATAGTAGTACTTAGGCACAACTCTGCCTTGACAACAAGATAGCACGTATGATATAATTTTTTCGGAAATTAATCTTCGGGGCGAGGTGAAATTCCTCACCGGCGGTGACAGCCCGCGACCGATGGCATAGGCCTTCGCTGATTTGGTGAAATTCCAAAGCCGACAGTATAGTCTGGATGATAGAAGATATCTCAAATAGTGATATGAAATTTTGGACCCCGATTTGGGGTCCTTTTGCGTGCAAACAACGAGACACGCATTCGGTAAAATTTTGAGATGTCGTGCTTGCACGAAACATCGCGAAAATTTTATCGAATATGTGACGACTGTCACGACGATGAGCGCCGAAGGCGCGAAGAGTGCGTGTCTCGTGAAATCCGCGAAGAGTGCGTGTCTCGTTGTTTGTGAAGCCAGGAACCCGTGCTGTGCTAGCACAGAGTACGGAGTGAAAAGGAGGAGCCATGACAGAGCAAGAAAAATATATGCAACAGGCATTGGAATTGGCCAAGACAGCAATGGGCCATACTTCCCCCAATCCTATGGTAGGATGTGTTGTGGTAAAAGAGGGAAGAGTTGTAGCCAGTGGATGCCATGAGAAATATGGGGAGTATCATGCAGAGAGAAACGCCTTGACAAGATGCAAGGAAGATTTATCCGGTGCTGATTTGTATGTAACACTTGAGCCATGCTGTCATCAGGGAAAAACACCTCCTTGTACGGATATAATCATTGAAAAGAAAATTGGACGGGTATTTGTAGGAGCTATGGATCCCAATCCCAAAGTGGATGGTGGTGGCATCAAAATATTAAAAGACCATGGTATCCAAGTAGTTACCGGAATTTTGGAGAAAGAATGTCTGGAGTTGAATCAAATCTTTTTTCATTATATTCAGACAGGGCTCCCCTATGTGGCCATGAAATATGCCATGACTCTGGATGGAAAAATTGCCAGTGTGATAGGAGATTCAAAATGGGTTACCGGGGAAAAAGCAAGAGAACATGTGCATGAGTTGAGAAAAAAATATGCATCCATTTTGGTGGGGATTGATACCGTTTTAGCGGATGATCCGATGCTAAATTGTCGTATTGAAGAAGGAGTTGATCCCATTCGTGTCATTTGTGATACTCATTTGCGGATTCCTTTGGAAAGCCAGATTGTGAAAAGTGCCGGAAAGATACCGACCATTGTCGCTTGTGGTGAAAATGTATCAAAAGAAAAAAAAGAGCAATTAGAAGCTGCAGGAATCCAGATAATGGTGGTTCCGAGAAGCCAATATCTGGATTTGGCATTTTTGATAAAAGAATTGGGAAAGAAAAAAATAGATAGTATTTTAGTGGAAGGCGGCGGCAGTATACATGGAAATATGATTAAAACCGGCCTTGTAAATCGGGTTTATGCTTATATTGCACCAAAGTTAATTGGTGGAAAGAGCGCATTGTCGCCGGTTGGTGGAGAAGGTATTTCCTATATGCAAGATGCAATATGCCTGGAAAATCATAAGATCTTAGAATTGGGAGAAGACTATTGCATTTGTGGTGATATCAAGAAATGAGGTGAGAAACGATGTTTACCGGAATTGTGGAAGAAATTGGTGAGATTGAGCAGATAAAAAAAGGAATTCAGTCGGCAGTGCTTTCCATTCGATGCAAAAAAGTGTTGGAAGGAACCAAAATCGGAGACAGCATAGCTGTAAATGGTGTTTGTCTGACCGTGACAACCATGAATGGAAATGGTTATACAGCAGATGTGATGGCAGAGACCTTGCGTCGTAGTTCCCTGGCGGATTTGCAAAAAGGAAGCCGAGTGAATTTGGAACGTGCCATGCCGGCGGTTGGAAGATTTGGCGGACATATTGTGGCAGGACACATTGATGGAACCGGAACCATTGTGGAAATATCCAGGGATGAGACGGCGGTATGGTATCGAATTGCCGCGGGGGAGGAATTACTTCGTTATATTGTGGAAAAGGGCTCCATTGCTATTGATGGCATTAGTTTGACGGTGGCAAAAGTTGGAAAGAGTGATTTTTCCGTTTCTATTATTCCTCATACCCAGGGAGAGACAAATTTAACTGACCGGAAGGTGCAGGATGTTGTCAATTTGGAGTGCGACATTGTGGGGAAATATGTGGAGCGTTTGTGTAATTTCGGACAAAAAGAAGAAACAAAAAAAAGCCGGATGACAAAAGAATTTTTATTAGAACATGGGTTTTGAAAGGAGATTGTCATGTCAGAACAATTTGGAAAGTTAGATCAGGCATTGGAAGATTTAAAGCAAGGTAAAATTATATTGGTTATTGATGACCCGGATCGTGAAAATGAAGGGGATTTGATTTGTGCAGCAGAATTTGCCACGACAGAAAATGTCAATGCCATGGCGAGCCTTGCCAAAGGACTTATCTGTATGCCAATGAGTGTAGAACTTTGTGAGAAACTGGGGTTGTCTCAGATGGTAGAAGTGAATACCGACAATCATTCTACCGCCTTTACCGTATCCATTGATCATGTAGATACCACCACGGGAATTTCTGCCGTAGAACGCTCGCTCACGGCGATGAAAACGGTAGCAGATGATGTGAAACCGGAAGATTTTCGCAGACCAGGGCATATGTTTCCGCTCCAGGCAAGAGAAGGTGGCGTTCTCAAGCGTGCCGGTCATACGGAAGCAACGGTGGATTTGATGAGGCTTGCGGGATTGAAAGAATGTGGGCTTTGTTGTGAAATTATGAGAGAAGACGGTACGATGATGCGAACGACGGAATTGCTGGAGTTTGCGAAAGTACACGGCTATACAGTGATTACGGTGGAAGAGATTATCAAGCGACGTCTTGAACATGAACTCTTGGTTGAGGAAAAAGCAGACGCAAAATTGCCCACAAAATATGGAGAATTTCGGATTCATGGTTATGTCAATAAGTTAAATGGAGAACATCATGTTGCATTGACCATGGGAGATATTGCTGACGGCAAGCCGGTTTTGTGTCGTGTCCACTCGGAATGTCTCACAGGAGATGTCTTTGGCTCGAATCGATGTGATTGTGGCGAGCAACTGGAAAATGCTTTAAAAATGATTGCCAAAGAAGGCCGTGGTGTTCTTTTGTACATGCGCCAGGAAGGCCGTGGAATTGGTTTGATCAATAAATTGAAAGCCTATGAGCTTCAGGAGCAAGGATATGATACGGTGGAAGCCAATGTTAAACTTGGTTTTGCACCTGATTTGCGGGAGTATGGAACCGGAGCACAGATTTTGTATGATTTGGGTGTCCGAGAACTCCGCTTACTGACCAACAATCCAACCAAAATTGCCGGACTCAGCGGATATGGCATTCATATTGTGGAGCGTGTTCCAATTCAAGTCGCTCCCAAACGAGAGGATTTTAAATATCTTCTCACAAAACAGGAAAAAATGCAGCATATGACAAACTATAAAAAGCCTGAATGAATAGGCAAGAATGGAGGAAAATCATGAGAGTATTAGAAGGAAATGTAGTAGGAACAGGAATGAAAATTGGTATCGTGGCAGCACGTTTCAATGAATTTATCGTATCCAAGTTGGTGGGGGGCGCCGAAGATGCTCTTCGCCGTCATGAAGTAGATACGGAAAATAATGTGGATATTGCCTGGGTGCCGGGGGCATTTGAAATCCCTATGACAGCACAAAAAATGGCAGAGTCTGGAAATTATGATGCAATTATTTGCCTAGGTGCTGTTATTAAAGGCTCCACTTCGCATTATGATTATGTCTGTGCAGAAGTGAGCAAAGGTGTGGCTACGGTTGGATTAAATACTGGCGTACCAACCATATTCGGAATTCTTACCACAGACAATATTGAGCAGGCGGTAGAACGCGCAGGCACTAAAGCCGGCAATAAAGGCTACGACGCCGCAACCACAGCAATCGAAATGGTTAATTTGATGAAAAAGATGTAAAAAGAAAAGAGGCAATGAATATGATGACGATTTTATATCCGGCATATGGCAATTTGTATGTGAATCTTACCAATAAATGTCCATGTGCCTGTACATTTTGCCTTCGACAGACGCACGAAGAGATTGAACAATCCGGAAGTCTTTGGCTGGACAGAGAGCCAACTGTGGAGGAAGTGGAAAAAGAATTTGATAAATTTCCACCAGACACATACAAAGATATTGTATTTTGTGGTTTCGGCGAGCCTACAGAACGCTTGGATGACTTGCTTGAAGTGGCAGAATTTGCTAAGAAGAAATTTGGTAAGAAAATTCGCATCAATACCAATGGACTTGGCAATTTGATTCATGGAAAAGATATTACTTCACTTTTGAAAGATAAAATTGATATTCTTTCTATTAGTTTAAATACGCCGAATGCGGAAGAATATTACAAACTTACACGAAATAAGTTTGGCATCCAATCTTTTCAGGCGATGCTTGATTTTGCCAAAGAGGCAAAAAAGTATGTGCCGGAGGTGGTTATGACCACAGTGGAAACAACGATTACCAAGGAAGAGGAGGCACAATGCCAGGACATTTGTGATTCTTTGGGAGTGAGTTACCGCATTCGTCCCTTTGAGGATTAATAGAAATAAAAAACAGGGCTGTTGCACTGCATTTTTTGCATCTGCAACAGCCTTTATGTTTATAGTCTATATTTTTCCAAATCAACTTTATAATTGGTTACAAGTATTCCGTCTGCTTCCAATTTTTCTTTTTGCTTTTTAATTCCGCCAAAAGAATAATTCTTTGATAAATATCCTTTGCTATTAACTACCTTATAGCAGGGATATTTGTCCCCATCGGGATTTTTATGAAGAATATTGCCAACAGTGCGTGCTAATTTCTTATTTCCCAAGTATTCAGCTATTTGACCATAAGTAACTACTTTCCCTTTGGGAATGGTTCTCAAAAATTCATAAACTTGTTTTTCCATATTATTTGCTTTCCAATAACTTTTCTACGCTGACAAGTTTTACGCATAAGACAAATAAATCAGTTGCCTGTGCCATTTCTTCTGGCGTTGGGAAAGAGGGAGCGATACGGATATTACTGTCCTTTGGATCCTTTCCATAAGGGAAAGTTGCTCCGGCATTTGTCAATGTTACACCGGCTTCTTTACATTTGGCAACGATTTTTTTGGCACATCCTTCCATGGCATCGAAAGAAATAAAGTAACCGCCAAGTGGTTTCACCCAGGTACCGATTTCGGCGCCGGAAAGTTCTTTGTCAAGTACATCCAAGACGGCCTCAAATTTAGGGCGCATGGAGTCGGCATGCTTTTTCATATGAGCTTTTAATCCATCGATATTTTTGAAATAAGCAACATGGCGTAATTGGTTGATTTTGTCATATCCAATGGTCTGAATCGTCATCTGCTTTTTGACATCAGCCAAATTTTCCTCGGAAGCAGCCAGTGCCGCAATTCCAGAGCCAGGAAAACTGACTTTGGATGTGGAAGCAAATTCATATACCATATTTGGGTTACCTGCTTTTTCGCATTCGCTGATAATATCTAAAATTTCCACTTGATTGTCTTCATACAAGTGATGAATGACATAGGCGTTATCCCAGTAGATACGGAAATCTTTTGCAGCTGGTTTTAAGTTCGCAAAGCGACGAACGGTTTCATCGCTGTAGCAAAGTCCCTGAGGATTGGAGTATTTTGGAACGCACCAAATACCTTTGATGCTGTCATCTTTTGCAACGAGTTCTTCCACCATATCCATATCCGGGCCATTTTCAGTCATTGGAATATTAATCATCTCGATACCAAAACGTTCGGTAATTGCAAAATGTCTATCATAACCGGGAACGGGACATAAAAATTTTATCTTATCTAATTTGCACCATGGTGTACTTCCCAAAACTCCATGAGAATAAGAACGAGAAATGGAATCATACATAATTGTCAGACTGGCATTTCCAAATACGATAACATGTTCCGGAGTGGTTCCCATCATATCTGCCATCAATTTTTTGGCTTCTGGAATTCCATCTAATACACCATAATTGCGGCAATCAGTTCCGTCTTCGGATTTCAATACAGAGTTTGAATTTAATGCATCCATCAAGCCAAGGGATACATCAAGCTGGCTTGGGCTCGGCTTTCCGCGTGACATATCCAATTGCAGATTCAATGCCTTCTTTTCTTCGTAGCTGGCTTCTAACTCGGATTTAAGTGCCAGCAGCTGCTCTTTACTTAAGTTCTGGTAACTTTCCATGATAACCTCCTGTATTATAAATGCTAATGTTAATAACGTTTTTATCCATTCTCTATTATACGAAGAAAATAAATTTTTTTCAATAAGAAATTTATTTATTTAAATTTTGCACGGAGAAATATTTACATTTTAAATGCGAATTGTACTTGCATCTTTGTGCAAAAGTGTTATAATGGCGTCATATCTATTATTCTGATTTATTTCAAATCAAAAAATCCAAAGGAGATAAAAAACAAAGGGGGATTTGAATGGAAGATAGGAAAGCAATCCAGATTTTAGAAGAAACACAAGAATGGTTGGGAAAATTGAAAGAACGATTAGAGGACAATTTGCAAGGGGCACCGGCAGGGGTATTACAAAGTAAAATGTGTCGCGGTTCGCAACAGTTTTATGTAAAAAAGGATGGCAAACGGGTGTATTTAAGAAAATCCGATTGGACATTGGCAAAACAGATTGCTCAGAGAGACTACGATAAGAAATTATTAGCACAAGTTTGTTCAAACCTTATGTATCTTAACAATTTTTTTGATGGGTTTGATGTGGACAGTTTATGTAATATGTATGATAACTTGTCGACAGCGAGAAAAAGATTGGTTGATCCTTATTTGATTGGTGATGAACAATATGTAATTCAGTGGCAACATCAAGAATTTGAGGGAAAAGATTTCGAGGAAGGGCAGCAGGAAATTTACACAGAGCGAGGAGAAAGAGTTCGTTCCAAGTCGGAAAAAATTATTGCGGATAAATTGTATTTGCAGGATATTCCATATCATTATGAAAGCCCGCTCTTCTTAACAGGTTTAGGAAGGGTTTATCCAGACTTTCGCTGTCTCGATGTGTGTCGGCGAAAGGAGATTATCTGGGAACATTTTGGAATGATGGGAGATGCGGAATATTGCCGAAAAGCATTGCGTAAGATTGAC
>JALEKC010000066.1 GCA_022769325.1 Eubacterium sp.
ACTTGATAAGGAGGAAAAATATGACCGTAATTGTGTGCATTGATAAGAAAAGGGGAATGTCATTTAATCATCGAAGACAGTCCTCCGACCGAAAGGTGCGGGAAGAAATGTTGAAACTCTGTGAAGGAAAAAGGTTATGGATGAATCCGGAATCTTCTGACTTGTTTGAAGAAGAAATAGAAAATAATGGAAATATTTGTGTGGCACAGGACTTTTTGGAAAAGGCAGAAAAAGAAGATTTCTGTTTTGTGGAGAATTGTGGATTGAAACCATATATGAAAAAAATGGATCGAATCGTTTGTTATCAATGGAACAGGGAGTACCCTTCTGACCTGAAATTGGATGTGGATTTAAAAAAATGGAGAAGAATTTCCAAAAGAGATTTTGAGGGAAATTCACATAAGAAAATTACGGAGGAGGTTTGGGACAGATGAAGCAGTTACGACGTATCGGAATTTCATTTATAGTTGTATTTTGTTTGTTGACAGGGACGCTGAAGGAGGCCACACCCGTCATTGTTCAGGCGAAAACAACAGCCTCTGCAGGGGCTTCTGCGGTGGTAAATCAAAAAACAGATTTTCGGTTCAACACCATTCCAAAGTTTAAAAAGAGCAGGCCCTATGTAGTGGTAAATGGGAATAAGCCTTATTTCAAAAAAGAAATGTTAAAAGCAAAAAATTTTGAAATATATTCGGCACAAGACAGCCTGGGAAGATGTGGAGCGGCAGCAGCCTGTCTGGATGAAAAAAATATGCCGGATAAAAAGCGAAGTTCCATTAGCTCCATAAAACCAACGGGTTGGCATACCTATCGATATAAAGGAATTTCAGGGGGATATCTATACAATCGGTGCCATTTAATCGGATATCAGTTGTCCGCAGAAAATGCCAATGCCTGTAATTTGATAACCGGAACGCGGTATTTCAATATGCAGGGTATGCTTCCTTTTGAAAATATGGTTGCGGATTATATAGAAGAGACAGGAAATCATGTGTTGTACCGTGTAACTCCTATATTTAAAGGGAAAGAACTGGTGGCCCGGGGAGTGCTGATGGAAGGAATTTCCATAGAAGATCAGGGGAAAGGGATTCAGTACAATGTCTATTGCTACAATAACCAGCCCGGTATTAAAATCAATTATGCGATGGGAACGAGTTCCGGAAATGGCAGTACATCAACCAGTACTTCATCCACCGCAAAAAGTGTCCGGAGTTCAAAGGGGAAAGAAACTTCGACGACCAAAGTGGCGGTATATGTTTATAGTGCAAAAGCAACCAAATTTCATGTGAAAGGATGTCGGTATGTAAAGCAGATTTCCGCTGCAAATCTCAGACAGGAAACCAGTAGAAAGAAATTGATCCAAGCGGGATACGAACCTTGTAAAGTCTGCCATCCCTAAAACATGTACTCAAACGCTATAGAAAAAACAACCAAGGTTGACCGAATTTGATTAAAATGATATAATGAGGAAAAATTCTTTAGGAGGAATGACAATGAAAAAGTTATTATCGATGGGTCTTGTTGTAGTTATGACAGCACTTACACTTTGTGGCTGCGGAGGTTCTGATTCTCAAAACCAAAGTTCCGGTACTTCTGAAACTGCCAAAGAGTCCAAAGAAGTAGTAAAAGTGCTTGATGTAAATCTTACGGAAGAAGAATATGCCTTTGGTGTAGATAAAGACCAGGCGGACCTTTTGCAGAAAGCCAATGATTTTATCAAAGAAATCAAAGAAAATGGAAAATTTGATGAGATTTGTAATAAATATTTTGCGGATGGTGAGCCAACCGCAGTGACATCAGCCAAGTTGGACACTTCCAAAGATCAGTTGGTAGTGGCAACCAATGCTTCCTTTGAGCCTTTTGAATACATGAAGGGCGATAAGTATTATGGAATTGATATGGAGATTGCCGCAGCATTGGCAGAAAAACTTGGAAAAGAACTGGTTATCCAGAATATGGACTTTGATGCGGTATGTCTTTCCGTAGGACAGCATAAGAGTGACATTGCCATGGCAGGTCTTACGATTAAGGAAGATCGAAAAAAATATGTGAATTTCTCAGATGCCTATTATAATGCGGCACAGCGTTTGATTGTTAAATCCGATAATACGGAATTTGACGCTTGTAAAGATGCAGCAAGTGTGGAAGCTATTTTAAAGGGAAAAGACAGCAGTGTAACGGTTGGTGTGCAAAATGGAACCACAGGTCAGTTTTATTGCGAAGGCGATAAAGACTGGGGCTTTGAGGGATTTAAGATGACAACCACCGGTTATAAAAATGGTTCCCTTGCTGTTCAGGATTTGATCAATGGAAATATTGACTATGTTGTGATTGATTCGGCTCCGGCAAAATGTATTACGGAAGCGATCAATAAAATGCAGTAAAAATATATGGCAAAAATAGCTATGGATGTCTAAGAGGGCAAATTATTTAGACAGAATAAGATGAGGAATGTATGGATAATTTTGAATTAAAAGTAAAGCAATTTTTAGAAATATTCGTCAATCAGAATGGCTATCAAAAAGTGGTAGAAGGATTAAAAAATACAATTTTGATTGCTGTTTTGGGACTGATTATTGGTATTTTAATTGGTACACTGATTGCCACTGTCCGGGTGATTCCCAAATACAAATTGTTACCCCGGATTTTAAATGGAATTTGTTCCTTTTATGTAGGCCTTTTCAGAGGAACGCCTATGGTTGTACAGTTGCTGGTATGTTATTATGTACTCCTTCCGATTCTCGGAGTGAAGATGACGGGAGTACAGGTTTCGATTCTGGTATTTGGGCTCAATAGCGGTGCCTATATATCCGAAATTATGCGTGGTGGTATCATGTCTGTAGACCAGGGACAGATGGAAGCCGGACGTGCAGTGGGACTCAGTTTTGCCACGACCATGCGAAAAATCGTGATTCCACAGGCTATAAAGAATATTCTCCCAACCTTGGGAAATGAGTTTATTACTTTGATTAAAGAAACCTCCGTGGTCAGTTTTGTAGGGGCAGCAGATTTATATGTGGCATTTAGTTATATCGGAAGCAACAGTTATGAATTTATGGTTCCTTATCTGGTTATGGCATTGATTTATATTGTCATCGTAATGCTTATCAGTCTTGCAATTAAACTAATGGAAAGGAGCCTGAGAAAAAGTGATCGACGTAATTAATCTTGAAAAACATTTTGGAGACCATCAGGTTTTAAACGGAATCAATGTTTCCATTGAAAAAGGAGACATTGTGGTGGTTATCGGTCCCTCGGGTTCCGGGAAAAGTACGTTTTTGCGATGCCTGAATTGTATGGAAGATCCCACGGGCGGACAGATTATTTTTAATGGTGTTGATATTGCAGATTTAAAGGTAGATATCAATGTCCATCGACGCCATATGGGGATGGTATTTCAGCATTTTAATCTTTACAACAATAAGACGGTACTTCAAAACATTATGCTGGCACCGGTATATGTTCGTTGTCAGGATTTGCGAAAGAAAAAGCGGTTTAATATGTTTTTGCCCATAACTAATTTGTTTCGTGGAAAGGATAAGAAAAAGCGGCCTTATGCCATTGAGACTACGAAAGCGGATATTGTGGAAGAGGCAAAGAAACAAGCCATGTCTTTGCTGGAGCGAATTGGTCTGGAAGACAAAGCAGATGTATATCCATCCACGTTGTCCGGTGGACAAAAGCAGCGTGTTGCCATTGTGCGTTCGCTGGCTATGAACCCGGATGTAATTCTGTTTGATGAGCCAACCAGTGCACTGGATCCGGAAATGGTAGGAGAAGTGTTAGACCTCATGAAATCCCTGGCGGAAGAGGGGATGACCATGATTATTGTGACACATGAAATGGGATTTGCCAAAGAAGTGGCAAATCGGGTTCTTTTTATCGATGAAGGGTTGATTTTAGAGGAAGGGGCACCGGAGGAATTTTTTGCCAATCCCCAAAACCCAAGATTAAAAGAATTTCTTTCCAAAGTTTTGACTTAATACCTCATGTTCAAGCTTTCGTCTTTGGATAGACTCAAAGGAGTCCCAAGGCGAAAGCTTTTTAAAAA
>JALEKC010000082.1 GCA_022769325.1 Eubacterium sp.
GAATGCATAGGTATTCCAAAGTGTGCTCATAAATTTACGCTGACCTTCAACCACGGCTTTTCCATGGAAACGATTTGGCAGCCATGGAGCACTATTTACATAAAAATACCAGCGAATGGCATCTGCTCCATATTCTTCCAATGCTTCAAAAGGATCTACGGCATTTCCCTTACTCTTACTCATCTTCTGTCCATTTTCATCCTGAACATGACCAAGAACAATGACATTTTCATAAGGGGCTTTATTAAAGAGTAACGTAGATTCCGCCATCAAAGAATGGAACCATCCACGAGTCTGGTCAACTGCCTCGGAGATAAACTGAGCCGGGAACTGGGACTCAAACAACTCTTTATTTTCAAATGGATAGTGGTACTGTGCAAATGGCATAGCCCCAGAATCAAACCAACAGTCAATGACTTCCGGAACGCGTTTCATCGGTTTCCCACAATCCGGGCAGACAAAGGTTACTTCATCAATATACGGACGGTGAAGTTCCACCTTCTCCGCATCCGGATTTCCTGAACGTTGTGCCAATTCTTTGCGGCTTCCAATACATTCCTGATGTCCACATCCTTCACATTCCCAGATGTTCAGCGGAGTTCCCCAATAACGGTTACGGGAAATCGCCCAGTCCTGTATATTTTCAAGCCAGTTTCCAAAACGTCCTTTTCCGATGGATTCCGGAATCCAGTTTACGGTATTATTGTTGCGAATCAAATCGTCTTTTACTGCGGTTTCACGAATATACCAGGACTCTCTTGCATAATAAATCAATGGAGTATCGCAACGCCAGCAATGTGGATATTCATGCTCAAATTTTGGTGCCGCAAAAAGCTGATTTCTCGCCTCTAAGTCCTTTAACACTTCCGGATCCGCTTTTTTTACAAAAATGCCGGCAAAAGGAGTCTCTTCCGTCAATTCACCCTTTTCATTTACAAATTGAACAAATGGCAGGTCATAGTTTCGTCCTACATTGGCATCGTCTTCACCAAATGCCGGTGCAATATGAACAATACCGGTACCATCTGTCATCGTAACATATGTATCACATGTCACGAAAAATCCTTTTTTATTCTGCTTATCTGCACATTCCTTAGCACAAGCAAACAATGGCTCATATTCTTTGTGCTCCAAGGCAGTTCCCGGGAAAGAATCCAAAATCTCATAAGCCTTTTGCCCTTCTTCCTTGGCAAGAGAACCAAGCACACTGTCGAGAAGAGCTTCTGCCAGATAGTATACATATCCATCTTCCGCTTTGACTTTACAATACGTATCGTTTGGATTCACACAAAGGGCAACATTACTTGGAAGGGTCCAAGGTGTGGTGGTCCAAGCAAGGAAATAAGCATCTTCTCCGACTACTTTAAAGCGAACAATCGCCGAACGCTCTTTCACTGTTTTATATCCCTGTGCCACTTCCTGGGCAGAAAGCGGTGTACCACAGCGTGGGCAATACGGAACAATTTTAAATCCTTTATACAATAAATCCTTATTCCAGATTTCTTTCAATGCCCACCATTCTGACTCGATAAAATCATCATCATATGTTACATAAGGATGATCCATATCCGCCCAGAATCCAACGGTGTCCGAGAAATCTTCCCACATTCCTTTATATTTCCATACAGATTCTTTACATTTTTTGATAAATGGCTCCATGCCATATTCCTCAATCTGCTCTTTTCCATCCAGTCCCAGAAGTTTTTCCACTTCCAGCTCCACCGGCAGCCCGTGGGTATCCCAGCCGGCCTTTCTTGGTACACGATATCCTTTCATTGTACGATATCTCGGAATCATATCTTTGATGACACGGGTCAGCACATGGCCAATATGGGGTTTTCCATTGGCAGTAGGTGGTCCGTCATAAAACATATACGTCGGACATCCCTCACGTAATTCGATACTCTTTTGGAAAATATCATGATCTTTCCAAAATTTCTCAACCTCTTTTTCGCGATCAACAAAATTTAATCCTGTTGAAACTTTCTCGTACATAAATAACCTCTTTTCTGCAACAATATTGTCCTTTTGCTGCTTTTATTCTTTTCTTTCCAAAATATTATTAAAGAAAACAGCTTTCATCCCACAGAAAGGACGAAAGCTGTGTCGCTATCATAAACTGAATTTGAATCTTTCAAATCCTGTCACAACCACTTCTGCTATTCTCTATTAAATATAATAAATAGTTTCCCCGAAATTGTCAATGGACAATTGTAATAAAAAAGCAAGGGAAAACATCATTCCGATTGTGAATACTGTTTTAACAAATCCGGATCTAGTTTAATCCGATTATCCATCGTCTTCATAATGTCAATCAATTGTAAATTTCCACAAGTTCTTGGATTTGACAAATCGTATATTTTATTATCCCGGAAACTGAGTACCCAGGGTTTAAAAATATCCTCTTTATTTTCAAGAATTACAAGTCCCTGAATATGATCCGAAAGTTCCACACAAACCCCGGGATACAATACATTGATTCCCTGAATCAAAGCCTGTACAACTCTCGGTTCAAAGCGTTCCGGCTCCTCCAAAAGCATACGCAATGCCCGAACTTCACTTGTAGGCTCTTCAAAAGACTTCATGGCTGTCATACGGTCGTAGGCATCTGCCACAAACAAAATGGCAGCTTCTACATTGTTTTGTACAGCCTCCGAAACCCCATTCCCATTATTTACATACAATTCCTGCATATGAATGATGGTACGAAGCACATTATCGTCCATATTTCCATAACTTCGCAGAATCTCAAGAGTTTTTGCCCGGGCTGCTGCTCGAAGCTGCTGGTCCTCCTCTTCTTCCATGGCCGGTATGGTTCCCACGGCGCCACAATCATGGAGTAATGCCGCTTTTACCAACGCATTCAGCCGACTGGGATTCAGGTTCATTTTGCCGGCAATCACCGCCGTCAAAATAGCCACATTAATGCTGTGCTTATAAATATAATCATCTTTGCTTCGTAAATTTTGTATAAATGTTATCTTGCGGGGCAGATTTGCATAATTTTTTATCACCAGACTACATAACCAATCCAGTCCCTTATCCTTCTTTCCGGCAATAATCAATTGCAAATCTTCCTTGATACTAAATACAGCCATGGTTTGAAACCGTTCAAAATTGATATCATCTTCCGTCATCGGTGGAAGTGGCTCTGCCGGTTCCAAGATATACAATCCCATCAAACCAAAGTTTTTAATACCATAAATGGCCTGCATGGTCAATTTTGTATCACGGTCATAAAGCAACACTCCATTTTTATTATATATCGGTTTCCCTAAACGCATTCCCGGTTTTAAATCATCCACTTTATAAAATAACATTTTTTCATCCTCCTTATCTTAAATTCAATTTTTCGACACAATTATGTATTACTATAATCATAACAGTTATAATGAGAGAATACAATAAATATTTCAAATTTTTGTTTCATTTTTTGATTGGAGGAGTGTTTATGAACCGGCGTTTTACCACTTTTTTTTGCCTTTTGTGCTTTTTATCATCCACCTTGTTTCCATGGGACATTTTAGCTGCCGAGTCCTCTGCGAAAACAGAGATATCCGATTCGGTTTCGTCCGTTGAAATCTCCGGAGAATATGCGGAAGGCAGAGTTCTTTTGTCTCTTGTGACCCCTTCCGAAACTTCCTTGACAAAAGAAGGAAAAACTTCTTTTGATTCCGCTATTACCATAGAGCAATCCTATCCCATCGGAAATGCCGGCGACCTTCTGGCTTCGTCAGAAGACAGCCTGGAAACTGAATTTCTAGAGGATAAGACATTTTATGTCACAGAAGCCACTTCGGACACTTACTCAACTAAAGAATTAATTGGCGAGCTTCAAAATAAAGCTTATGTAGTAGAAGTATCTCCCGATTACAAACAATATTTGTCCGAGACAGAGCCCTATGAAAAGGAACAATGGTATTTGGATGGTACCGGTTCTTATGATAGCGAAGGTTCCGGCATCTCACACTCCTCTCTTTCCCAGGATACCGACCCGGATGGAAGTGTAGAAACGGACGCTGAAACACCGGTAATTGCTGTTATGGATACCGGTATCAATTATAATCATGAAGATTTGTCAGATCATATGTGGGAAAACACCATATCCTCCTTATCCGGAAAATTCGGTTACAATTTTGCGGACAATTCTGTAAATTGTATGGATGTCATCGGACATGGAACACACTGTGCCGGTATTATCGCCGCCTCCCAGAATCAAAAAGGAATCAAAGGTATCTCCAATGCCAGATTAATGGCTTTAAAAATATTCAATGATAAGGAAGAATGTTATGACTCCTACATCATTGACGCTCTTAACTATCTGATGCAGGCAAAAGACGCCGGGGTTCCTATTGTGGCCGTGAACTGCTCCTGGGGTGGAGGTTCCTCTAGTACATCCATGAAAACATTGATGCGTTCTTTGGGACAAAAAGGTATTTTATTTGTCTTTGCTGCCGGAAATGACAATGTCAACCAGGATACAGCTACCGCCGAATGTCCTTATGATTTATATGATACTTCCGCTTATTCCGATTTGCAAAATTATATTCTGACAGTAGGAGCATCCACAACCTCGGATACCGCCGCTTCCTTTTCCGATTATGGTAAAAACTCGGTTGACCTTTTTGCTCCGGGAGAAAATATTGTATCTACCTACATTGCGGATACTTATTTCCCGGAATTGTATCAAGGGGATACGAAAAAAAACACGGAACTTACCTCTCTCTATCAGTCTTTTGATGAAAAGACCTCCGTTTCTGAAACCTATTCCGATAAGGATGTGGGCGTTTCTTCTTCCACTTCCGCTAAGATGAGTTTTGATTCTGAAAATGATTTTTATGGACAGGCTTCTAAGGGATGTCTCAGCTGGGAGATTTCCATGGGATTTCCTTCGTTCCGTCAAAAACAGTCCAACCTATATATTGATGTTACGGATTTGAATCTCAATCCAACTGACGAATTTTATGTTTCCATGATGTTTGGTTCCGATGATGCAGATGACGGCAATATCTCCTGGCAGCATGTTACCAAACATTCCTATGGTTCACTCGGCTCCGAAAATAACCGATTTTATGAGAGTTCCGATGGACGTTTGTTCTTCCGCATTATCGGCTTAGTTGTACCGGGCAGTACAGTAGGAAAAACCACTATTTATCTTGACAATATTGGTATTTCCACAGCCAATCCGGATATTTCTCAGTTTGGTCAATATGAACTGCTTAGCGGCACCTCCATGGCTACTCCTATGGTATCCGGTGCCCTTGGTCTCTGTGCCCAATATTATCCCAATGAAGATGCCTATAATCGTCGAAATCGACTATTAACCTGTGTCCGTGTCAAGGATTCCATGACTTCTCTATGCATTACCGGAGGTTTGCTTGACCTGAGTACCATCCACCAGTATGTCGCCACCGAGACACCGGATTTGACGCCGGAAGAAGTTCCGGATTCGGTTTCCTCCCTTGTTCCGGAATCCGGTCAAGACTCCTCTTCCCAGGAAAACCTTTCCACTCCGGTTCCTACTGTCGCTCCGGGCACCACGAAATCAACGGTAGTTTCCACCACCTTACCGGGAAACTCCCAAACTGCAAAGAGTTCCGTGAAAAAAATAAAGAAAATTACTTTTAAGAAAAAAATCAAAACCCTTCGCAGTGGCCATTCCTATCTATTAAAAATCAAATATACTCCTTCCACTGCCACAAAGAAAAAAGTTTCATGGTCCTCTTCCAAAAAGAAATGGGCTACGGTGTCTTCCTCCGGTGTCGTGCGGGCAAAAAAGCAAGGAATTGGGCATACCGTTCGCATTACCGCAAAAGCAAAGGATGGAAGTAAGAAAAAGGCAAGCCTCCGGATAAAAATTAAAAAATAACTTTCTTGATTTTTATTTTATTTTTTCATATACTAGAAAAGAGACATCAAATGCGTAAACAAAGGAGTTTGAAATGCGTCATTTTATATGTGTATGTAAACATCTGAAAAATGAATATGTAAAGAATACCATATCGATTTATTCCTCCAATGTGGTATTCTTTATTATGTTATCCTTTTTTCCTTTTGCCCTGTTTTTTATGACACTATTAAAATATACTCCTATCACCCAGGACTACCTTTTTTCTCTTATTCAAGTCATCATCCCTGGGCAGATAGGGGATACTTTGGGTTCCTGGATACAAGAAGCTTATCAGCATACCTCCGGGACCTTTTTATCCATCTCTGCTCTCATGACATTATGGGCCGGTTCCAAAGGATTTATGGGAATCACTTATGGCTTAGATAAAATATATCAAGCCGAAAAAAAGCGAACTTGGATTTTTAATCGAATTTCATCGTTTTTGTACACCCTTGCCTTTGCAGCAATCCTTATCATATCCTTAATCGTGATTGTATTTGGTAATCAAATTTTATTGATGATCGATTCCTTCTTTTCCATCAATATTCCTTTGTTTATCGGTATTTTTTCACTGCGATCCATCGTAGGATTTGCCATTTTTCTCTGCTTTTTCGTCCTTCTATATACCTTTGTACCCCATCACGAAGGACGCCCCCACCTAAAAAAGCATTTATCCGGTGCTCTTTTTACTGCCATCACTTGGATTTTATTTAGTTATCTATATTCCATTTATATTGATTCATTTTCCAATTTTTCCACACTTTATGGCAGTTTTACATCCATTTCCTTATTGATGTTGTGGCTGTATGTATGCATCAATCTTCTTTTCATTGGTGCTATGATTAATGAATTCCACGGGAAAGGACATCGCATTTTTTCACCGAAAGCACAGAAAAAACTTAAGTCTCAACTTGAGACATGGAAAGAATCGATACATTCGGAAAATAATAATTCATAATCTCTTTTTCATCTTTGCCTTGTAGGGCTAACTGTCTCGCTCCCGTCTGACTCATTCCCACACCGTGCCCATAACCGCCTCCTTTTATCTCATAGGAATTTCCCACCGGATTTAAAACAAAAAAACCACTGGGAAGCATGGTAAGAGTCGTGGCTTCTTTTCCATCCCCCCGTCGTACTCTTGCCGAATCCGAAAACAAAAGCTTACGGATATTATACTCCGACCAAACCCGAACAGTAGCTTTTGTTCCAACAATCACTGCCATCCTTGCCACACCGCCGGACCCTCTTTTCTTGATTACAACTCGTTTGAGTTTCCCGATACTGTCAATTTGCTTACTATGATAGCTTCCATCCCCTTCTCTTACTTGGATTCTCTGCGGTGTTTTTACACAACGCTCTGCAATATTGTCATTGATCTGTCGCTCCATATCTTCCAAGGAAATTGTTGTACTCCAGCGATACCATGGTTCTTCTTTTTCCAAAACTTCTTTTTCCGTTTCCAAAAAATCTCGAAATAATGACTCATTTTCATAGGTTTCTGCCGCCAGTCGGTCTCGTTCCATCTGCTTTTTATCCTCGGATAGAGAACTCTGTACCTGTCCTACAAGATAGGACACCTCCTGATTGGAAAAAAATGTACTATAGGCCGATGTTGTTACCCCACAGGAGGTGGCAAAAAAATACGTGGATGCGATGGTGTCACCAATACAGGCAACCATTCCTTTGGTATCGTCGACGGCCTTATTGGCTCTGTCATCCTCCGGCTGGCTCTGATACACCTGATAAGCCACACTGTCGTCCACATGTGCATCATATTCTTGAAGGCGAGAATTTTTCTTTTGTTTTTGTGCATAACTTCTGGCACAAATCGCCTGGGCCCGGAGAGCCGCCTCTGGATATTCCGGGGGCATTTCACTAGGAAGGACGCCATACAGATATTCCTCCATTGTTAATTCATTTACCATTCTTATTTTCCCATCCACCCGCTTTAATTCTAATGTTCCCCGATAGGAAGGGACTCTCCCATTTCTGGAGATGGAAGAAATTTGCAATTTACCATTGTTTTTTGCCTTTACTAGGATTTTTTCCGTTTTCATCTCCTGGGGACGTATGGTAATTTCCTCCCCGGCTTGATGGTTTTCTTCTGTCTCGCCCACCACACTGTACTCCTGATTGGAACTTATCCTTACTTCTTCATGTTCTTTGGCAGCAAAATCCGTAGTTGTCAGCAAAACCCGGATTTTCTCTTGCACCTGCTCCTTTTCCTCTGTGATTTTTGAAGAATCATTCACCGGTTTACATATGATTTTCCGTACAACATTCCCGCATATTTCCAAATCCGCCATTCCCTCATAGGTCGCTTCTGTCACTTTCCCTTTTACCAAATAGGCTTCTTTCTCTTCTCCATTAACCACCCACAAGGTTTCCCCCTGAGGTTTGATGATATAAACTCCCGTTCGTTTTTCGGTCCTCCAGTTCCCATTTTGATAATACCACATCATACCGGCAGCAATCACAATGATAATAAAAATCCAACATAATCGAAATCCGCGCTTCAAAAAAACAGCCCCCCTTGCATTTTTTACTACCCTATGCAAGACAGGCTGTTAATATTCAAATTATGTGAAATTTATTCTTCTTCCATAATATCTACATTTTCACCGCGAAGAATCTTGTTGATATTGCGCACCGCACA
Source organism: Eubacterium sp. (assembly GCA_022769325.1). Taxonomy (GTDB): domain Bacteria; phylum Bacillota; class Clostridia; order Lachnospirales; family Lachnospiraceae; genus Eubacterium_F. Next base: position 8,547 of record JALEKC010000082.1, read on the forward strand.
CATTTTTCCACACATGGTACATGTATCTTCCTTTTCCGGTTTGCTCTCTGCACGATAACGACGAGCTTTTTCCGGATCAATGGCAAGTTCAAACTGCTTTTCCCAATCCAGATTTCTTCTTGCTTCACTCATCTCGTAATCCCAATCTTTGGCACCGGGAAGTCCTTTTGCCACATCTGCTGCATGTGCTGCAATTTTGGAAGCAATGATACCCTCTTTTACATCTTCCACCGTTGGCAGACGCAAATGCTCAGCCGGTGTGACATAACAAAGGAAAGATGCACCATAAGTTGCTGCAATGGCTCCACCGATTGCACTGGTAATATGATCATAACCAGGGGCAACATCCGTAACCAATGGTCCAAGTACATAGAAAGGTGCCCCTTTACATACCGTCTGCTGAATTTCCATATTGGCACGAATCTGATTTAATGGCATATGACCCGGTCCTTCCACCATTACCTGAACATTGTGGTTCCATGCACGCTGTGTCAATTCACCCAGCGCAACCAATTCTGAAATCTGAGAAATGTCTCCTGCATCTTCGATACTACCCGGACGACAAGCATCCCCAAGACTAATAGTAACATCGTATTGTTCACAAATATCAAGAATCTCATCGTATCTTTCATAAAAAGGATTCTCATTGCCGGTAAGTTCCATCCATGCAAAGATAATAGAACCACCACGGGAAACAATATTGGTATGACGAAGATGTTGTTTGAAGCGCTCCGCCGTCTCACGGTTAATACCACAATGTATGGTCATAAAATCCACACCATCTTCCGCATGCATACGCACAACGTCAATCCACTCATCCGCTGTAATGTCTTTCAATGCTTTGTTATAATATACAACCGCATCATAAATAGGAACTGTACCAAGCACCGCCGGACATTCTGCTGTCAATTTGCGGCGGAATTTCTTGGTATCACCATAAGAACTCAAGTCCATAATGGCTTCTGCCCCCATATTGATTGCCGCATTTACTTTTTCCATCTCAACATCCAAATCCAGACAGTCTTTACTTGTCCCCAGATTGACATTGATTTTGGTTTTTAATTTGTTTCCGATACCAAATGGTTTCAGGCATTTGTGATTCTTATTTGCAGGAATTGCCACCTGACCTTTTGCCACAAGGTCCATCAATTCCTCTTTTCCTATATTTTCATATTCACACACACGCTGCATTGCCTCAGTAAAAATACCTTTTCGTGCGGCATCCATCTGTGTTGTATAATTCATTCTGTTCGTCCTCCATTACTCATATAATTACATGCGATCCAAAGTCTCGCGAATTGCCTTGATAAAATCCCCACTATTTAACACAGTAACGTTTTCCAACTCTGTGATAAGTGCAAGGTCTTTTGTCATTTTGCCCTCTTCAATGGTCTGCAGAGTTGCTTTTTCCAATTTGTCTGCAAATTCCTGAAGTTCTTTGATTCCATCCAGTTCTCCACGTTTTCTAAGTGCCCCGGTCCATGCAAAGATGGTAGCCACTGAATTCGTAGATGTCTCCTCACCTTTTAAATGCTTATAATAATGTCTCTGAACCGTTCCATGAGCAGCCTCGTATTCATATACTCCGCTTGGAGATACCAAAACAGATGTCATCATGGCAAGAGAACCACATGCCGAAGATACCATGTCGCTCATAACATCTCCATCGTAATTTTTACAAGCCCAGATAAATCCACCTTCTGTCTTCATAACACGAGCTACCGCATCATCAATCAACGTGTAGAAATATTCCAAACCAGCTTCTTCAAATTTATCCTTGTATTCTTTTTCATATACTTCCTGGAAAATATCTTTAAAGGTATGATCATATTTTTTGGAAATGGTATCTTTGGTTGCGAACCATAAATCCTTCTTGGTATCCAAAGCATAGCTAAAGCATGCTTTTGCAAAACTGGTAATGGATTTATCCGTATTATGAACACCCTGGATAATACCCGGTCCATCAAATTCATGAATCGTTTCACGCATCTCGGTTCCGTCCTCTGCTGTGAAAACCAATTCTGCTTTTCCTTTTCCCGGAACCTTTATCTCAACATTTTTATACACATCACCATAGGCATGACGTGCCAAAGTAATCGGTTTTACCCAGTTCTTTACACAAGGATTAATGCCCTTTACCTGAATCGGGGCACGAAATACAGTTCCATCCAGTGCGGCACGTATAGTTCCATTTGGAGATTTCCACATCTCTTTCAAATCGTACTCCTCCATACGAGCTGCATTCGGTGTAATCGTTGCACATTTTACAGCAACTCCGTATTTTAATGTCGCTTGAGCAGAGTCCATTGTAACCTGATCATTTGTCTCATTACGGTATTTCAAGCCGAGATCGTAATATTCCGTCTTTAAATCGATATAAGGCAATAAAAGCTCGTCCTTAATCATCTTCCATAAAATACGTGTCATCTCGTCTCCATCCATCTCAACCAATGGGGTCGTCATCTGAATTTTAGCCATATTTTTTCTCCTTTTCAATCAAATCTACATGCTCCTGTTCATCATCATACCATACTAGATGAAATATTTCAAACATTTCATGAAAACATTATCCAAATATTCAAATTACCCAAAATACACAACTTCCTCCTGTGGTGGCTCTGCCGGCTCAATTTTCTCGGCATACAATACCGGATAGTCTCCTTCATGTTTTTTACTCTTTTGTACCTTAACCTTTACTGTCACCATAACCCAGCTCTCAGTTTTATAATTTGCAGCATCTTCGGCATGACACATATATCCGATTCTCGCAATATCATCTGCACAGCAGGTCATGGCTTTGCGGGAAGGCACAAAGGCATCGGATGGGAAGGTACGATTTCGATATACCTGTCCCTTAAATATAATGGTTTTTCCCACATATTTTTGAGGATTTTCCCCAATATCCAAATACCAAAGTCCAAAATCATCATCTTCCAGGGTAATGGTATCTGCCTTCACATCATAAGGAAGTTCTTCATCAATTTTACTTTCTACGGTTCCATCTGCCGATTCAAACAAAACCTGAGCCTGACGATTAATCGCCTTGACACTTCTTCTGGCCGCCGGCTTGTCCAGATTTCCCTCTTCACAGCGATTAAAAATAACCAAATCTGCCATTTTGAAATGTGACATTAGAAGTGCCTTCATATTGTTGCTGTAAATCTGATAGGTCTGGGCATTGACCGTTGCAAAAGTCTGCACCACAATCCAATTTTCAGGCAGAATCTCCCGATACATTTTTTCCAGATCCCACATACCATTACATTCAATTACCACACGATTTGGCTTATATTTTGCCTGAAGTTTTTTACAGCATTCTTCTGTAAACTCTTCCTCTTCTTCCATCACAACACAGGAAATACGATTTTGCATCAATAATTGGTCATCGATTTCATGCTCGCCTTCTTCGCACAAAATTAACAGGGTTTTTGCGCCATCCGAAAAGTTCCCTTCTTCGATAACTTCTTCGATACAGGTGCTTTTCCCACTCTCCAAAAATCCGGTAAAAAGATATACCGGGATATCCTTTGCTCCAAACATCCTCAGCACCCTCCTTTATTTTCCAAGAAATAATTCCCGTAATCCGGCCTCATCCAATTTGGAACCAATGACACAAATGCGTCCGGTATAATCTGCCGCACCTCTGCGTACTTCATACTCACCCGGCACCAGATCAAAATGATACCATTCTCCTTCTTTGGATGCCACAATTCCTTTGGAACGCAAAATCGTTCCCAAAGACACTTTTTCATTTGCCAGTTTATCTAAAATATCATTCAATTCTTCTTCTGTATATTTATGTGCCGTCTCAATTCCCATACTTGTAAATACATCATCTGCATGATGGTGGTGATGGTGCTCATGGTCATGATCGTGGCAACCGCAAGTGCACTCTTCCCCATGCTCATGATGATGGTGATGGTCATGGTGGTGCTCATGGTCGTGGTCATGGTGGCACTCATGGTCGTGGTGATGCTCATGGTGATGCTCATGGTCGTGGTGATGCTCGTGGTCATGGTGGCACTCTTCCCCATGCTCATGATGATGACCACATTCCGGACATACCTCTTCTTCTTCCAATAACTCTTTTACCAAATCATTTCTTTTTTCCATAGCAGCCAATATCTGCTTTCCATCAATTTGATCCCAAGGTGTCGTAATAATAGAAGCTTCTTGATTTTGGGTACGAATCAAATCTAGACATGCCTGCAGTTTGTCCTCTTTCATATCCGCAGTACGACTGAGCACAATGGTTCCTGCATGCTCTACCTGATTATTATAAAACTCACCAAAATTTTTCATATACATTTTGCATTTGGTAGCATCTGCAACCGTGGTAAAACTATTGAGAACAACACTGTCTTCTGCCACTTTTTCCTTGACACCAAGAACTGCTTTGATCACATCGGAAAGTTTTCCAACCCCGGAAGGCTCGATAATGATACGGTCCGGTGTATATTTTTCGAGAACTTCTGCCAATGCAGTCCCAAAATCGCCAACCAATGAACAACAAATACATCCGGAATTCATTTCTGTAATGTTGATACCGGAGTCTTTCAAAAATCCGCCATCGATCCCAATTTCTCCAAATTCATTTTCAATTAGAACCAGTTTTTCTCCCGTGAATGCTTCTTCAATCAGTTTTTTAATTAATGTCGTTTTTCCGGCTCCTAAAAAACCCGAAATAATATCAATCTTTGTCATGATATAATCTCCTTTCCAATGATAATTTTTTCAATGTATATCGGTAAAACAGCAATGAAATAATCGCTGATATACTCCATCCAACCGGCCAGGACATCCAGATACCGGTACTTCCAAAAAAGTCGGCAAAAATATAGGCCAAGATAACACGTAAAATCAAATCTGTAAAGGTAGAAACCATAAAACCTATCATGGCACTGCTTCCACGCAAAAGCCCATCCGCCAATAATTTCAGTGAAATGATAAAATAAAATGGCGATACGATTTTCAAAAATTCCATTCCTGTTTTCATGGCCTCTCCTGTGGGATTTTCCATAAAAATTTGCAACATGGATTTTCCCATAAAGAAAAACAGGATAAAAAACGGAATCGCAGTCAGCCAGGCAAGCACTCCTCCGGCACGAAACCCCTGTTTTACCCGGGAGATTTTCCCGGCACCGATATTTTGTGCGGAAAAACTCGATAAAGCATTTCCCAAAGTGGAAAAGGAGGTAATGGTAAAAGTATTCAGTTTAACTGCCGCAGAATATCCCGCTATCACCGCGGAACCATAGGAATTTACCAGACTCTGGATAAAAATATTTCCAATTGACACAAAGCTCTGCTGCAAAATACTTGGTATGGCAATCTTGGCAATTCTTCGCAGCATGGATTTGGAATATAACATCACTTTTCCATGGCCGGCAGGAAGTTTTGCCACACGTTTTAACAACGTAGTCACTGCCAGAATTCCTGCAATTCCTTGTGCAATAAAGGTTGCCCAGGCCACGCCGGATACGCCAAAGCGAAAAACGGCCACAAAGATATAATCCAATATAACGTTTCCCACAGAGGAACCAATCAAAAAATACAATGGTGTCTTGGAATCCCCAAGGGCCGTAAAAATTCCCGTTGCCACATTGTAACAAAATAGGAAAACCATCCCTCCGATATATATTTTCAAATACAAGTCCCCGGCATGAAAAATATTATCCGGTGTATTCATCATCTTCATCAAATAGGGTGATAGAATCAATCCAAGAATAGTTAACAGTATGGCAAGGACCGTACTGGCAATCAAAGTGGTGGAAATAGCAGTCTTCATCCTTCGGATATCTCCTGCACCAAAATAAGAAGAAATCACAACGGCACATCCCACATTACATCCCACAGCTATCGCCATAAAAATCATGGTGATGGGATAGGATGCCCCTACGGCAGCCAGTGCCTGCTCTCCGGCAAATCGTCCGGCAATGGCACTATCGGCAATATTGTATAATTGTTGAAATACTACACTGATAAACATGGGAATGGTAAATCCCCACAAAACCGGTCGAACTTTCCCCTCGGTAAGATCCTTTACCATAAGGTACCACCTTCTTTCTTCCTAAAACTGCCTATCTTTCAAAATGCTGATAATCTTTGGAATGTTTCCAGTCGCCGCCCCATCGGAATCCATATTTTCGAAAAATCCGGTATACCTTGTCACCATGATGAATCATATAGTTCCGATATTTCCCCTGACAGCTTTTTACCTCTCGATTCTTATATACTTTCCCATTTTTCGGTGCAATGCCATAGGAAGTAATATAGGGATTAATCTGCGGATTGATATCTATGGCAAGTCCCTGACTATGTTTGGACATTTTATTGGAATTGGCTATTTTACGATAATTAAAAGCGGATGTATTGTTCGCTGCCATGGAAGCCTCGTCATCGGCATCGTATTCGTCCACCAGGCACATTCTCTCGATTGGATATTTTATTTGATATAATTCATAAAAAATCTTCAATGTGCTCTTAGCTATCTTCTTGTTGACAACCATTTCTCCCTCTTGTTCATTTCCCTCAAAATCAATATAACGGATTTTTAAATAACGAAGTTGAGATAGCGAAATACGGGCTCCCTTTTTATAGGATTTTCCTTTCATCCGCTGAATCGTGTCTTTATCCAGTTTTTGATACGTAAATCCCTCGTGTACCTTATGCACTTTTGTACTTTTTTTCATGGTCTTTGCCCGGCATACACCAGCTGAAAAGACCAATGAAACCCCTGTACATACGACAGCAAGGGTAAGTGCTTTCGAAAGCCATCCCTTTGAACTCATATTCCTCTCCTTTCTTCCCGCAAAAATAAAAGAAGCCATCCGGCAGCTGATGAACCATCTGCCGCTTCGTAGCTTCTCCCTCATAATCCATCGGGGTAACAGGATTCGAACCTGCGACCTCATCGTCCCGAACGATGCGCTCTAGCCAAACTGAGCCATACCCCGTCTTTTGTCCTCCATCCAAATAAAGCTGTCAGAAAATACCATGTCTTACATCTCGTCCTCGTCTTTTAATGTATCTTTCGCAGCAGCTATAATCGCAGAAACTGCCCCAACAACAATCACAACTGCAATAATTGCGACGCACACGCCGGCTCCAAGTAATACCATGCTCCTCATCCTTTCTATTGGATTTTGAACTCACAACATCTATTATATATCATTTTCGAAAAAAATCAAGTGGTTTCATTGAATTTCTTCCTGTATATATTCCGGACGTTTCAAACTCCCCTTTTCAAAGGTAAATTCTGCCGTTTGAAGAGGATAACTAATTTCATCCACATAGTACCAAGGATCTTCTTCATGCAACGGATTCTTAAGAATATGAAACTGCTGTGCCGGCATAAAACCCTGTCCCAGCAAAAAAGCTTTTCGGCCTGCATCATCCGAACACACGTCCATCACCATAACGGCATGCCCCGGACTTCCGCCCTGAACAAAGATATCTCCGATCTGAATTTCTTCTTTCTTCACTTTCTTCGACTCATCACTCAATGATATGGTACTGGCATAGGCAAAAACAAATCTCAAATATTTTTCAAACACACTTTCATCATCAGATGCAGCTGCACTCTGTACCCAAGTGGTATCATTTCCGGAAACGGAAATACGCATACCTTCTGCCCATTTGCTAAATTCACAGGCAAATCCATTTACCAGATGAAAATTCATCTTATCATACATTTTATTTTGATAAAAATATTCTGCATATAACCGAATAATGGAATCCGCACATTGCTGTAAATCCCCTTCCACCAATTTCATCTTCAACACCGCCACATGAGCATCTTGATTTTGCTTCCATGATTTATCGTACAATTTTACTTTTTTTCCCTCTTTATACAGTGGATACTCTTCGATAAATGCAGCAAAACTTCCCTCTTCTACATCTTCTCTATGAAATCCTTCCGGCGTATGAATTCGCTCTTTTATCGTCATCCCCTCCGGATTATAAAAGCCGGTAAAAGGCTCTTCTGTCGGTTCCGGAGTTGCTTTTGGCATGGGTGTCGGTGTCGGTGCCGCCTCTTCTTTTGCCACCTCAAAACTGCTTTTATACCCTTCCGGTGCGGGATTAAAATAACGCATTCCTGCCAACGCTGCGATAAAAAGCACGGCTCCCAGCGCTATGGATAAAATCAACGTTGTCCTATACTTCATCATTTATTCCCCTTTTTCGTTATTAGGGTCATTATACCTATTTGACGGCAAAAAGTCAAATATTTCGAATTTG
>JALEKC010000101.1 GCA_022769325.1 Eubacterium sp.
CCCTATATGGATTTTAACTGCTATTCAAAAATATATGAATAAACATGATTTTTTGACTTTAGCTGCGGCTGCGCGAGCAATCGACTCTAAGCATTTTTTTCGAATATTAGGGTGTATTCCAGTGGATAGGGAGAGGGGAACACATCCTGAAATTGCGCGTGTAAGGAAGTGTTTGAGAGAGGGGATGAATGCTATTATATTTCCAGAAGGTGCCCGCTCACGAGATGGAAGTTTACTCCCGTTAAAAAAGGGAGTTATCAAAATTGCAAGAGAAGCGGGTGTTTCTATATTGCCAATATATATTGAGGGAGGATTTGAAATTTTTCCTCGGCATGAGAATAAACCAAAGTTATTTGATTGGCATAAATATAGAAGATATCCATTAAATGTTGTGGTAAAGAAACCGTTAAATCCGTCAGATTACGATGAAAGTACCATGTTTCAGCAATTAGAAAAGATTTTGAAAGGAGAAAGCAAATGAATATCGGATTAGATGTAGATGGAGTATTGGTAGATGTCAGGACGTTTCAATTACGAGAAGGAAAAAGGTATTTTGAAAAGAAGTTTGGTATATCGATCAAAAATCCGGACATGTTTGAAGTGCAGGATGTTTTCGAATGTACGAAGAAACAGAGGGAGGCGTTCTGGATTAAATACATTTGGAAGTATTGCTTAAAGGAACCAATGACAGACAATGCAGCTGAGGTAGTCAATAAGCTGCGAAAAGAAGGACATAAGGTCATAATTATCACAAGCCGGGTTCATACAACAGAAACCGGAATTACAGGAAAACTGTTTCGATGGATGTTAAAACATTGGCTGAAGAAGAATCAGCTGACCTATGATGATATTATTTTTTGTGAAGAAAAGGGAAGCGGTGTTGATAAACTCCGTGTTTGCATGGAAAATAATATCGATGTGATGGTGGATGACAGCCCGGAAAATCTTTATGAAATCCGCGAATCGAAAAGGGTAATCTGCTATACTGCAGCGTGGAATGCAGAGTGCCACGATTTTGATGATTGCAGGGTGAAAAATTTCAGGGAGTTGTATGATGTTATCCATTATCAGTAGATTGACAATGACGATTCCGGAGTTGGAAGAGTATCACCGGGCACAGCGAAAGAAATGGTTTGAGCAGGGAAAAATGCCAAAGAAAATTCGTTTTCGAGAGATATGTTATCCGGTATTCAGACTATTTCTGACTGTAGACAGATTGTCTCGCAAACAAACGGTTACAATCCTCAATGCATCCCCAAGAAGGGTGGTAAAGCTATTTACGCCTGCACTCATATTTTTGAAAATGATTTGGAAAATATTTATGAAAAGCTGGGAAGGGGCTGTTGGTGGTTTGTTGGTGATCCACGTTTTATGTACCGGCATATTTCCGGTCTGTTTGCGTATCTCAATGGTGTGATTTTTTTGGATACTGATAATAAAGAAGATCGTCGCATTGCGTATCTGCGGTCGGTACAGCTGTTGAAAGCGGGAGGGGCATTGCTGATTTTCCCGGAAGGAGCCAGAAATGGAACAGAAAATCTTCCAGTCATGCCTCTATTTTCCGGTGCGGCAAAGATGGCGATAGAAACGGATACGCCTATTATTCCGGTTGGTATTGAACAGTTTGATAAAAGATTTGTGATTAATTTTGGAAATGAAATTCGTCCTATAGACTTTCAAAATGACGTTGAATTAACCAAAACGTTGAGGGATACTATGGCAACGCTTAAATGGGAAATCTGGGAGAAACAGCATATGCAGGAGAGAGCAAGTCTTCCGACAGATTACAGTAAACAATTTAGAGAACTGTTTGAGCAGAAAATCGATCCCTATGATACACCCCAAACCATTGAACAAACCCGCTTTCACACGAAAGCAGAGGTTGAACAGAATGCGGTATTGACACATCTTGACAAATTGATTCCATGCAAGGAAAATATCTTTTTATTTCGAAAAAGATAAAATCAATTTCAAAATTTTTGTTAAAGTTATTTGTGTTTGGGCATAATTTATAGTATAATTATGTTAAAAAAATCAACAAATCGGTTGACGAATTTGTGGTTTTTTGTTAGAATTATTAACGTGCTATTTTTAGGAGGTTTGTCATGAAGGAGTTCAATGCAGAGAAGTTTTGCAGTGATTTGATCATACTTAGGGGAAAAGAAACACAAGACACTTTTGCTCAAAAACTTGGAATTAAAAGATCCACATTGTCGTTGTTAGAGAATGGGAAACAAGTGCCAACAATTGATATATTAGGTCAAATCTGCAATATGAATGGAAAAAGTACCGATGATTATTTTGTTGAATCTACAACAGATGCATTAGTTTATCTTATGGGAAAGTTAGAGGAGTCTGACAAGGAAAAGATTGAAGAAATGGCAGAGCGAATCAGGGTGAAAGAAAAGTATGAATTGCTTGCCAAGAGAGGTAGTTATGACATCAATTGATAATAACGAAATATTTGAACAATATTATCAAACAGAATATGATTTCAATACAGCATCACTTACGTTGAATGAAATTGCTGAGATTAAGAGATTGGCCAGGGAAAAAAGAGTTGATTATGCTTCTGCACCTATGGGAACAGGAGTATTTAATCTGATTCAACGGCAGAGCCAAGAAATTCGATTTGAGCTAGTATCTTTTGAATCAGAAAAGATAGATGGTATGTTGTATATCCCTACATCTGGGCAGGAGCGCGCCTATATTATTCTAAATAGTAATAAACCATTAGTGAATCAGGTTTTTACAGCAGCCCATGAGTTTTATCACTATATAAAAGATTATCAAGTGTTTAAGGAAAGACCATATATCTGTGATTTTAGCATATTGAAAGATGTTAATGAAAAAAAAGCATGTAGATTTGCTGCAGAGTTGTTGTTTCCGGAGGAAGCGTTAAAAAGAGATATTAACGATTATTGTAGAAGATTAAATATAAAAGAAGTAAAGACACTGGATTTTGCTCAAATCGCATCTTTTATAATTGTAATGACAGTTAAATATCAAATGCCGTTAAAGGCCGTGATTTATAGACTGGCTGAAGAAAAATATATAGGGAATGTAAAAGAGTATATTGAAAACTATGACTTTATAAAAAAAGTTCTTCAAGAGATAAAGATATTTGATAAGCAAGTATCGGAATTATATAGCACAGATAATAACTTTATTATTCCGTATAGTATGACATATCAGGATATGGAAAAAGCATTTTCTACGGGAAATGCATCTAAAGAAGAAATATTACGAGATGCAGAAATTTTATCTTTAGATATGAATATTGTAAATGATTTTGTTTCTCGGGAGGATGAAGTGAGCGATGATGAAATGGACGACGAAGAGTTGTTTTCAATCATAAATGCAAAACGGGGGTGAAGAAAGTTTATGGTTACGCCATTGAAAAAGACTGCTTTGCATGAACTGATCAGTAAACCAGTATTGTTTGATGCTAATATTTTTATGGTTGGGATTTCTGAAAGAATTTCAGATGAAAGGTATTCATTTGAAAATATGAAGCAGTTATATATCATACCATTATTCGAAAGTTTTACAAATATTTACATACATGAAGAGGTTTACAAGGAATTAGATGACAAAAACAGAACTTTTGTCGATATGTATAAAGAAAAAAATGTCTCAATTGTGGGAGAAGATGATTTCTTTTGCTCAAAGGAAATTATGGTTGATATTGTAGCAGGAGAATTAAATGATTTAAAAGATGTAGATATAATTACATTTGATGTTATTTTGCTTCAAGCATATGTATATTATGCAAAACAAAATAATAGTACTAATAGTAAAGGGTTAAAGGCAATTTATAAAAAATATTGTGCAGATGTTATTAAAAGACATGGACTTCCGAAAACTTTAGGTGAATATATTAAGGCATCACAGAGGTATTTGTAATTAAATATTAGAATAAGAGAGGTATTCCTGCTATCAAGAATACCTCTCCGTTCATAACGTCAGAGAAGCGGGAATTAGTACAATTCCCGCTTCTCTGATTTTGTATAATTCTGAAAGAGTTCCAGACATTGCTCTCGTTCAAATTCTTTGATGTCAAGAAGTTTTGTCTTGCCCTCTAAGTAATCATAAAAGGCATCATCACGAAAGCCGATATCGGCAGTGTCTTTCCGGTTGCATCCGTAGTAGACGGTCTGAATATTGGCCCATAAGATGCCGCCAAGGCACATGGGACAAGGTTCTGCCGTAGTATATAATTCGCAGCCACTTAAATCATGTGTGCCAAGATTTTTACAGGCATCCCGGATGGCTTCCATTTCACCATGACAGGTGGGATCCTGTTTATATAGAACCCGGTTGTGTCCGCTTCCTACGATGCGCCCGTCCTTAACTATAACGGAGCCAAAGGGCCCGCCATGACCATTTTGAATGCCCTCATAAGCTTCTTTGGCAGCTTCTGTCATGTATTTTTCCTTCATAGCATAGTGCCCTCCTTCCTCCTTATAAATCTAAAAAGTTATCAAAGTCATAGCGTCCCTCTAAAATCATATCAATGGCTTCCCGAACAGGTGCCTGGCCTGCCGGTTTTTTCAGAATGATATCAATATAAGGACGAAGTGCTTTTCCACAATCAGCGGGAGCAAAAGTGACACCAGCGATACGAATGGCGCTCAGGTCATTCATGTCATCTCCGATATAGGCAACTTCCTCTGGTTTCAATTGATATTTTTCCATTAGGGCTTTCAACGTAGCGGCCTTGTTTTTAACACCTTGATAGAGTTCCTGGATGTGAAGCTCTGCACAACGGTTTTCTACAATTTTTGAGTTGCGTCCGGTGATGATGGCGGGAACAATACCAGAGTCTATTAAAAGCTTGATGCCAAGTCCATCCTTGACATTAAATGATTTGAACATTTCACCATCGTTCCCCATATAAATATTGCCATCGGTCAATGTGCCATCTACATCCATGGCAAATAACTTTATTTTTGTTAAATCTTTCATCTCTTTACCTGCCTTGTTATCCATTGAGTTCAAAACGGGACGGTGTGATGAATTGGAGTGGGCAGTCCGATTTTCTTGTATTCAGATAATCTACCAACATGCTCTGGACATCACGGTTTGCCTCGTCTGCATTGAGTGTATTTCTGGTTTTTTCCATTTCTTTTTGCATATAGTTGGTGCTAGACGCATCATGACTATATCCGTCAAATCCCGCCATGGCGATGGAGGAAACGTTCAGTTCGTCCAAAAGACGAAGCAAAAGAATACCGGAATTGTCTAATTGATCCCATCCACATTTGACAAGACGGGTAAAATCTAATATAAATTGGTTTTTGATTTCTTCATTGGTGACATTGGAAGTGACAATTTTTTTGTATTCAGCAAATCGACTGGAACTTTTCCAATAATTGTAGCGCTTTTTGTTGCTGAAATAAGCATAGTTAATCGGGTAATCATGGGACAATAGATTGACGCTGATGACCACCGGATGATTTTCTTCGCAGTATTTTAATATTTCGTCCTTGTGAGTGACAATGCTATGACCGGGAAGAAGCATCAGGATGTCTTTTCCATGCAATGCCTCCCGCAACTGCGCCACTTCTTTTTCGTCATCCCGTATGATTCCCACATATTCCATATAGGTTTTTTCCAAAAGATCGTAGTCGTAACGTTTTCTCGCTTCTGAGCCGATGCGATTCAAAATATAATTAATGTCACGACTGGAGATACCGGCCTTTGCCGTCAGATAGGATATATTATTGACATGGGCACTGTAAGAACCGGCAAGATAATATGGAATCGAATATCCCCAGGTACAGGTGTTGCGGATACCATCCACGTAATTATCAATCAAATCCAGCACGGTATCGATATCATAACCGGAATTATATTTGCGGTTCATATATTGCATAATCAATTCGGTATTGGTATTTCCGGCACCTCGACCCATACCGGCCATGGTTCCGTCTATGACAATTTTGCGGAGTCCCTGTGTCATATCAATAAATTCCTGTGACAAAGAAAAGGACATCTGCAAGTTGTTGTGGGAATGGAATCCGATGCGGGAAGCCGCATTCAGATTTTGATTTACCAGGTAAAATACCCGGCGCAAATCTTCTTTATACATGGAACCAAAGGTATCAACAATAGAAAAAGCGTATGGTTCCAAAGGATTAATCATTTCAATTAGTTCCAACAATTCTGCATCGGTATATCCCAGTACATCCACCGGCTGAACATAAAGTTTGTAGCCTTTTTCCACGATGCTTTTGCAAAAATCGATGACGTCATAGCGTTCTTTTTTGAAAAAGCATGCACGGACTCCGTCGATGGAAGTGCCATCAAAAGGTTCCAGATTGGATATCGTATAACGACTATAGTCTGCAAGGCAAACATAAGAAGTCTGGCGTCTGTCTTCCGGTAAATAAGGACGAATCTGGGCAGCATTATTGAAAATAGTACTTCCTTTTTGATGTGGTTCATCTTTTAGAAAGCCGCATTCCACTACGTCAATGCCACTTTCCGACAAACCTTTAATCATGCCTTTGATTACGGTATTTCCAAACTGTGCATCTACGAGATATCCCCCATCTCGAAGGGTGCAGTCAAGTAATTGTACTCGTTTCATAATAGCCTCCTTTTTAATCCAAGGTATCGATTCCTTTAATGACGCGCTCAACTTTTTCGATGTGTTCCGGTAAATCCACACCGATGGAGGAGTGCTTCGTCTCTTTTAATCTCATTTTGTATCCCCGTTCCATGGCACGAAGTGGTTCAATGCCTTCTCCCAGTTCCAGTTCTGTCTGGCTCATTTTTGAGAATTCTTCCAGGAATTCCCGTTTGTATGCATAAATTCCCACGTGCCGAAAAACCCGGGCCAGTTTCCCATCTTTTACATTGGATGGAATAACAGAGCGGGAAAAATACATAGCATCTCCTTTTTGGTCCGTTACAACTTTGACAGTACTGGTTGCCTTGATTTCCTCCGGGTCGGTAATTTCCTTCTTTAAGCTTCCAAAGGTGACGGTTTCATCTTCCAGGAAAATGGAAATCACTTCCTGAATCATTTCCGGATTAATGACCGGTTCGTCTCCCTGGATATTGACAAACAAATCCCCGTCTACCTTTGTTGCCACTTCTGCAACGCGGTCCGAACCGGTTTCGTGTTTGTCTGAAGTCATAATGACTTTCATATGGTGCTCATCACAAGCAGCCTCTATACGTTCGTCATCGGTTGCCACGTAAACTTCATCAAATTCCGGTACTTTTTTTGCCTGCTGATAGACCCACCAAATCATGGGCTTGCCACATATATCCACCAGAGGTTTTCCGGGAAAGCGGCTGGATTTGTATCTTGCAGGAATTACACCAATTATTTTCATTTTTTAATCATCCTTTCTGTTTGCGGGGGAATATTCTGTGGCCAGAACATCCTCCAGTTTCACTCGTGGAAAGATTTCCAGATTTCCACCACGGGTGGCATTATATATTTTTATGCCATGCTTGTCTGCATACTTTTTCAACAAACGATAAACATCCATGGAGCGGTCAATGATATGCTCTCCGATTTGCTCCGTGGTGACATTTTCTTTGTTCATACGCTCTTTGATTCGAGATATATCGGTCTGAGCGATTTCTTTGGTCGTATAATTGGCGGTAAAATGACCACCGGCGGCATGAGGATTGGTACAATCCACGCCCAACAGGTAAATTTCAGAAAAACCCATATGAAAAGCAAATTCCGCTGCCAGGGAAAGAACGGTTGCCTTTACCATGCAATAGGCAAAAATGTTTCCCTTCACTTTGTAGCGTTCGCTGGCAATGGTATGAACATAAGTCGTATCCAAGGTGCGTTTTGTCATTTTGCGGTAGGTCTTTTCAATGGTAAAAAGTGGCGATTTTACATTGTTATAAAGTTCGTCACGTAATTTTGTGGCATAAATACTGTCGGAGACGCAATGAAAACTGGGGCGCCAATCCGTCTGGTCAAATATTTTATAAACCATATTGGTACCAAAGGTATACTCATCAATCAGCATGTGCAAATCATCGGGACTCAGACTGGGGCCATTTCCAATTAAAAAGCATCGTTCTCCTTTATGGGAATCTTTCATCTGCAACAAGCGTCGGCTGTTATTATTCAAAAACAATCCATGTTTATTGAAGAAACCGATAATATTGTATTTTACAATGGCGTATACAATATGAAATCGGTTCAGGGTTCGCTTGTAACTTAATACAAATTTTTCCCACAGTCCTTTTTTGTGGGGAGCAATCTTGATGCATTGTTCAATTACGCGGCGGGCTGCCTGTCCATCTTCCCAGGGATTGAATTTGTCATGAAACGCCTGATAGGCCTCATCTGTTTCATAGTTGAACCGGTCCATCTGGGTGACAATTGCCTCTGCCAGCTCTTCCTCCGTATGAGTAATAGGACCGGGGAGTTCCCTGAGGTCCATATAAAATCCACGGATTTCCCGCCGGTAACGATCCAAATCGTACATATGAAAGACCATAGGCCGTTTCAAGACACTATAATCAAACATGGTAGAGGAATAGTCCGTAATCATCAAATCGCTGATGAGATAAAGGTCATTTAAATCGTCAACATGGGTTACATCCAGGATGCGGTTTGTCCCCTGAATAACTTCGGAAGTTCCCACCTGATGGTGAGCCCGAAAAAGAAGAATGTAATCCTCCGGTAGCAGGTCCATCAATTTGCCTAGATTGACGGGGCTTTCATATTGAAATCCCTGACCGGTCTGGTATTCGTTGTCACGCCAGGTAGGAGTGTACAAAAGGACTTTTTTTCCTTCCGGAATGTGCAGGGTTTTCCGAAATTCTGCAATATGTTCTTTGGAGGCATGAAACAGGGCATCGTTGCGTGGATAACCGGAATTGATAAACAAGCCTTCCCGGGATGGATCCACGTCAAAAGCAGAAGATATTTTTTCTGTATAATAGGGAGAAGGTGACAGAAAATGAGTCACTTTTTTCCCTTTGATTCGATAGCGCTGATGCATCCGCTCTTTGGATTGTCTGGGATCACTGTCGGTGGTAATGTCGCAGCCAAGGCGTTTTAGTGGTGTCCCATGCCAGGTTTCAATATAAATCTGATGCCGACCCGGAGTGAAAAAGTCCGGAATGCTGACATTATTAATCCAGAAGCGAGAAGCAGCATAATAGCGAAAATAATCCCGACTTCCTTTTTTTACCACAAGGGTGTGGGGATTTTCCTTAAGCTCCCGATGCTCTGCCGGATTTGAAAAGGCCCATACAAAAGTATAATCCCGAAATGTGTCATCTTTGAGCATTTCTTCATAAATGGCACGGACGCTGTCCCCACAGCGCCTTCCATGATAGGATTCAAACATTACCATTTTATCCTGTGTGATAAAAAAGATACGATTTAATTTAAATTTGATATGATTTTTCCATCGTGATAAATCCTGTTTCCATTTATATTTTTGTCTTTCATTCATGTTTATAGTTCTCCAAATTTAATTTGTAACCAAACTATGTTACGATACAAAAATCATTTTACCACAGTCCATAGATTCTTGCAAATATATTTGACTTTTTGCTATGGCATAGGTACAATAGGATTATGCAAAAATGTGTGTAAATGGAGGAAATCTATGAAAGAGAAAAGTACATTATATCTGGTGGTGCCATGCTACAATGAGCAGGAGGTGCTGGAGGAGACAAATCGACAACTTCTGGAAAAGATGTCATCTCTTGTTGAAAAAGGCATGATTGGGGAAAAAAGCCGTATTTTATATGTCAATGACGGCTCGAAAGACCAGACCTGGATATTGATTCGAAAATTTTATCAGGAAAATGTATTTTGCAGTGGATTAAATCTCTCCCGGAACAGAGGACATCAAAATGCGGTTTTGGCCGGGCTTATGTATGCAAAAGAACATTGTGATGTGGCAATTACATTGGATGCGGATTTACAGGATGATATTGACGCTATTGATGAAATGGTGGAAAAATTTGAAGCTGGAAATGACGTGGTTTATGGTGTCCGCAGCAGTCGGAAAAAAGATACTTTTTTTAAGAAAACCACGGCGGAAGGTTTTTATCATATTATGAAATGGATGGGGGTTGATATTGTATTTAATCATGCAGATTATCGTTTAATGAGTAAGCGCGTATTGGATGAATTGGAGAATTATAAAGAGGTTCATCTGTTTTTGCGAGGTATGATTCCTTTGATTGGTTATCCTTCGGACAATGTCTATTATGAAAGAAAGGAAAGACTGGCGGGAGAAAGTAAGTATCCCCTTAAAAAGATGCTTGCTTTCGCTTTTGATGGAATTTCTTCTTTTAGTGTTAAACCCATTCGCTTTATTGTCTGGCTGGGATTTATGATTTTTATTGTCAGCCTTGGAATGCTTGTGTATTCCATCGTGGAGCATGTTTTGGGAGAGACGGTACGAGGCTGGAGTAGTTTGATTGTATCCATTTGGGCGCTAGGCGGTTTGCAACTTCTGGCCATTGGAATAATTGGTGAATATATTGGGAAAGTATATATGGAGACCAAAGCCAGACCACGTTATGCCATAGAAGAGGTATTGGATGAGTGCGAGGATGAATGAGACCCAATAGTAGGAAAGGAGAGTGCCCAAATGTGCACAGCAGCGACATATAAAACAAAGGATTTCTATTTTGGACGTACGTTAGATTATGAGTTTTCTTATGGAGAAGAAATCGTTGTGACACCACGCAATTTTTTGTATCAATGGCGGGATGCGAATTTGAAAAGAAGGAAAAAAAGTTCCTATGCCATGATTGGAATGGCACATGTGGCAGGGGACTGTCCTTTGTATTATGAGGCAGTAAATGAAAAGGGGCTTGGCATGGCAGGACTCAATTTTGTGGGAAATGCCTGTTATCAAAAACCGTCGGCGGGCAAGGATAATGTCACTTCTTTTGAATTTATCCCATGGATTTTGCAACAATGTTCTTCGGTGAAGGAGGCACGTGGTTTTCTGGAAGATATTTGTATTACGGACATTCCATTTTCGGATAAGTTACCTTTGTCTTTTTTGCATTGGATGATTGCCGATGAAAAGGAATGTATTACGGTGGAAGTGGTGGCAGAAGGTTTGAAAATTTATGACAATCCGGTAGGAGTGCTGACCAACAATCCGCCTTTTGATAAACAATTGTTTCAATTGAATCAATATCAGGCATTGTCGCCCAGACAGCCGGAGAATCGCTTTGCACCAGACGTCCCATTGCAGACCTACAGTCGTGGTATGGGTGCCCTGGGCCTTCCGGGAGATTTGTCTTCTTCTTCCAGATTTGTCCGGGTTGCATTTACTCGAATGAATTCCTGTTCCGGGGATAGTGAAAGAGAAAGCGTCTCACAGTTTTTCCATATTCTAGGGTCAGTTGCCCAGCAAAAGGGGTGCTGTGAAGTGGAACCCGGAAAATATGAATATACCATCTATACTTCCTGTTGCAATGCAACGAAAGGAATTTATTATTATACAACCTATGACAATTCCCAGCTTTCGGCGGTGGATATGCACCATGAAAATCTGGAGGGTGACAAGTTTGTTTCCTATCCGATGCGTCAAAGTGGCGAGATACACTGGCAGAATTAAATCATTTACCTTCAATCGGTAAATAAAGTAAAAGGCCACATCTTCTTATTCGGGAGAGGTGGTCTTTTCAATATCTGTTTTATTCGGTATAATCTCTTCTATATGTATCTACTATATTTCGTTGATGTTCAATTTTCTTGTCTCGATTTTCTATCCAGCCATTGTTCCAAGCAAAGAAAGTAATGATAAGCAAGACGATAATGACTATGTTAGAAATAACCAAAGGGAAAATCTTTTTCTCCTTGTTAACCAAGGAATTAACATAATAGAACAAACCAAACAGTACATTAATTAATACTAGACCAATGATTAATGCTACTGCAATTGTTCTATATGCACTTGCTTGTGCAATATTATTGAGAACTGATGTCGAAAAAGCTATCCCTCCGGTAAAGGCTAATACAACAGCGGCAAATATTCCAAGAATAGTGATATACTCTTTTTGAGAGTTATCAAGCTTATTTTCTACATCAATTATCTTTTTTTCGGTATCTTCATAATCATTTTTAATCTCTTGTGCTTTCTGAAGTTCGCGTTGCATAGAGTTTATTTGACTTTGAAGATTCTCTATAGATGATTCTCCAGAAATCTTTCTATCAGCTCCATCGGAATAAGCAATTCGGGCTATGTCCAGATTAACATGGTCATAAAGTTTTTTTATAGCATCGCTAACGTCTATTATTCTTTTTCCATCCACAGCTTTATTCTGAGGCTTATATCCGTTTCTTATCATATCTAAATTCTGGCCAAGAATATTAATATCTCCCAAATCAGAATTTTGTTGTATCTGAGTTAAGACTGAAAATATGTCTGTATAGAAATGACGAAAACGTTTATCTTTTGATTCAGCATCATAAAGTGATTCAAGACGCTTATACATGTTTGAACGGTAGTAAGCGTCTTGAAGTAATTTTTGCGATTTTGCTAATTCAAATAGAATATCACAAAACTCTTTTCTTTGTTGGAATTCTTTTGTTAAGTCCATAGTTTTATCCCACCGCCTTAATAAGGTCAGTAGGAATAACGTGATGGTTACCTAATCCCTTTTTATAAATTTGATCCCATGCGCCATTTGGTTTATGAGTTTCTGCAACCATTGTCCAAGGGGCTAAAATGCGTTTGGATTCTACGATAGTGTCAATAACAGCTTTATCTGTTGAATCAACTTCGTAAGTTTCGTGTGTAGATGAAATCGGCATAGCTCCATATCCACAATAATGATAATATACATTAGGTACAACCGGACCAAATTGCCATGCTTCTATGTCATCAGAAAAAGCTAAATCATCGCGACACAAAAAATCTTTTTGAATGTAATAAAGTATTTTTTGAAGCTGTAAATTGCTGATGGGGTGTCCATCTTCAATGCACTTAAATACAATATATTTTGATAAATTGATAGCTGTATACATATCTGACGTCCTCCTTTCATCATTCCAAGATACAAATATAGTATACTACGACTTTGCGCAAAATACCATTAAAAAATTGTGAACTTTTTTACGCCACATTGAAATTTAATCCACATGCCATGTGGGTGGTTCTGATTGGGATTCTACGATAGTGTCAAAGCGAGTAGGGACAATAGTGACTGAAAATGAAAGAAAATGAAAGAAAATGATTGA
>JALEKC010000108.1 GCA_022769325.1 Eubacterium sp.
CTTTGGTTCTTTATTGACAACATAAATCCCCAAGCACACCAGCATCAGTGCCAGCAAACTTCCCGCCCCCAGTGCTTCTTTTTCCGAAAGTAACAAAGCGGAAAGCAGCACTCCGATAACCGGATTCATAAATCCAAATACCGTCACTTTGGAAACGGGATTGTATTTTAGCAACAGCCCCCACAGAGAATAGGCAACTGCAGAAATCAAGGCCATATAAATCAGCATAGCCACCGCGGCCGGGGTAAAGGTTTTCAACCGTCCTCCCATGGCGCCGCCACAAAAAATCATGACGATTCCTCCCAGGATAAACTGGTATCCGCTTAGCATGACCGGGTTCTCCTTCTGGGAAAAACGTTTCATAAATACAGAAGAAAACGCATAGGCCACCGTGGACAAAAGGATGCATCCGTCCCCATTGAGGGAAAAGTGAAAATCCATTCCATTTCCGACAACATTCACAAGAACCACCCCGGCAAATCCCAAAAGACAGCCAACCATTTTTCGCGCTGTCACCTTTTCCTGATGAAAAAGATAGCCCGCCACCAAAATAGCCACAAAGGTGCTGACAGCCTCAATAATCGACGCCTTGACTCCCGTGGTATGCGCCAGTCCCACATAAAAAAACAGATATTGAAGAATGGTTTGCAAAAGGCTTAGCAAACCGATTTTCCCCAAGGCACTCCGGCGGGGAAGTAGTATTTTTCTCTGTAGCACACTCCCCAAAATCACGGTGAGAATTCCTGCCAGACTAAAACGGCACCCGGCATATAAAATCTGGCCCGGAGTATCGGACGCCTGAATCTCCATCATCTTATACCCAATTTTTATACAGGGGAAAGCACTTCCCCACAAAGTACAGCAAATCAAAGCCCCGAGAACGATAACCCAGGTCTTTGTCATAAATTCCGTGGTTTTTGCCGATAAGTTGGTTTGCATTGGTAATCTCCTTGGTATGTCATTTTTTGTCGTATTTCTATTGTAGTCGATAATTTAGATTCTTTCAAGGTGATATGAAAAAAGTTTGTGGCAAGTGTTCGCTGGCAAATCCTTGACACAAACAATTTTTGCTAATTTCTTGTACTTCCCCTAAAAACATGGTATAATTTTGTCATATTTATATTCATAATCCTACGTTTTAGAAAAATTAGGGGGCGAGGTCTTTCTTATGATTATTCAACACAATATGGCGGCTATTCATACCATGACACAGCTTGGTATCAACAATACAAATTTCAAAAAATCCACGGAACGCCTTAGTTCCGGCTATCGAATCAATCGTGCCGCCGATGATGCAGCCAAATTGTCAATATCGGAGAAAAAGCGTTCGCAAATTCGCGGGCTTCGTCGTGCTGCCAAAAATGCAGAAGACGGAGTCTCTTTTGTGCAAACCAGTGACGAAGCCATGAGCCAGATGGAAAATATTTTGCACCGCATGAGAGAATTAACCATTCAATCTCTCAATGATACCAATACGCCTCAAGATCGTGCTGCCATGCAGATGGAATTTGACGAACTTCAAAGTGAGCTTGACCGCATAAACGATCAGACAGAATTTAACACAATTTCCGTTTTCGAACATTACCCAGACACCTATTACAAAATCGAAGGCAACCGGGTCTGGCCTCAGGACCAGCTTCACGAAATAACTTCCGCCAACCAGACATTGAACATTACTTATATACCATCTGCCGACCAAGGAGAGAAAACCATTCAGTTAAGTATACCTGCGGGTAAATATACCACCCAGGAGTTAATCGATGAAATGGATGATGTTGTAAATGCCCTCGGCGACCAGGCAGGGGGGCTTGCTCTGGAATATTCTTCCGACAACACTTGCAATATGGTTTTGCAAAACGGAGAAGAAATCACCAGCTTGAGCGGAGGCTTATCCTATCTGTTTTTCAATGATTATCAAGGGGGACAAGTGAGTTCTCTCATTGGTACCACCGTATTTGACCCCAATTTTCCATTGATTATCAATGAAAAAAATAATGAATTGAAATTTACCATAGAAAATTTTGACGGAACCACAAATAAAATCGAGCTTACGATTCCTTCCGGATACTATAGCCGTAACAAAATGATTGATACACTGAATCAAAAACTGGCAGGCACCGGAATAACAGCAAGTGAATATGGCGATTATTCGATTCAGCTTGGTGGAGATACGGGTTTTATAACCGGATTAAAGGGAAATATGTTCCGTATTGAGGACACAAATGAACAGGTTATGATTTCTGTTTTTTATGACAATACCAAATATGGAAGTGTCCAAAAAACCAACGGCTATTTCATGGGAGGTGCCGTACTGGTAAATCGCGTTGCGGACGCAGAATGCAATCACTTTACCATCGATGACACCAATAATATATTGCGTATCCGTGTGGACGGAAAAGACGGGGAAGCTTTCCATGAGATAAAACTGGATTCCGGTCAATATCTTATGGGAGAAATGGTGACTGAACTTCAATCTAAGCTGGATGCAGCAGGACTTGATGTCTCTGTGAGTTCTTATTCTTCTTCCGCCTCCGTTTCTCCAAACGGAAATTCCTATTCTTTTTATGGACTTCGGTTATTTTCCGAAAGCAAAGGAAGAGATAGTAAAATAGAATTTGATATTCCCGGCAGTAGCGCTTATGAAACTTTATTTACAAAGCGTACTTATACCGATTCAGGAAGAACTCCATCGGTTTTCAATGGAAGTTATTCATATAGCAAACCTTCCATAACCGGGGGGAGAACATTTACCTCTTCCGATTTTCCTCTTACCCTTGATAGTACCAACAATACTTTCAGAATAAATATAGTAGAAAAAACCTCTTCCGGTAGCACTTTGGTATCCAGCAATAGTAGCTATGCTATCACATTACCGGAAAAAAATTATTCTTCTTTAGATGAAATTCTCACCGCCATAAATACGCAATTAAATGGGAATAGTGCGCCAATTGGACTAAAAGACAAAATACAGGCGGTGAATTTAAATGATACCATCCAACTGGTACCTCAGGATTCCAATCGGACAGTGACAAAAATAACCTTCGTATCTACAGCCACCTCGCCTTACAAGGAAGGCTATGATACCTTATTTGTAGGAAAAAAGACAACTTACTCCACCAGTAGCATCTCTTCAACCGGCACAAGTCCTTCTTTGACTTTGGACACCCTTACGGAACCCATTGTTATTGACGATACCAACAACAAATTGACCGTTAACGTAGCCGGAGAAAACCGAAATGTGGTAATTCCACCCGGCACCTACACCAAGGATCAATTAGCAGAAGAAATTACCAATCAATTAAAGGGAAGCGAGACCACAAATCCAGTTTCTTTTTCCGGTTACGGTGTGGGAACTACCACGGATAAAAACCAAAGTTTTTCCGCCACAGGAGCAGATAACCGTGTATCCATTCGATGTAATCAGACGGGAACCGGTGGGCTGGATGAAGGGTCCACCACTATCGTGGGAGGAACTCCTGCCACTTATACCGTACCGGTTACTCTTCCTGCCTCTACCACAGTCAATTCGGAAAACAACCAATTTTCCATTGAAGTAAACTCAAATTTGTATCATATACGACTGGATAACGGAAATTATACTCCACAACAGTTAGCTAACGCTTTTCAACAGAAATTAAGTCAGGAAATTACGGATGAATTTGATAAAGTGAATGTTTCTCTTTCCGATGGTAAACTGGTCTTTACTACGGCAAATGTGGGAAAGCATATCAGCATGGCTTTTGGAGCCGATACTTCTTCTTTCCTTGATAGTATCAGCACGCAAAAAACGGCGGCTTCCATCGTAACAAAGCCCCTGCAAAGTTCCATTGTCATTGGAGCAGATTCCAATACCTTTTCCTTTACCATCGATGGAGTTCGCAAAAATGTTGCACTTACTGCCGGGAATTACTCTCGTTCCGATTTTATAAAGGAATTAAATCAGCAATTTCAAAATGCCGGCATCGGAGCCAAAGCTTCTCTGACCGGAAGCAATTTGTGCCTGACAACAACCGAAGCAAATGGCGCACTTTCTTCGCTGTCCTTAGATACAAAAAATTGTGGAAATTGTGCTACTGCTTTATTTGGAGAATTGCTTACCAAAGGACCCGCTTGTGCGTCCGTAAATACGCCGTTGCAGGACAACATCGTCATAAGTCCTGGGGAGGATGAGTTCAAAGTCCGCATTACCCAAAATGGAAGCAGCCATACGGTAAGTGCTGCCATTCCGTCTGGAACCTATACCAAAGCAGAGATGGCAAATAAATTAAATGAATTGCTGGGAAGTGAGATGACCGTGAGTCTGAATTCCAGCGGTGGTCTTTCCTTTACAACACTTGCCCAGGGAAAAGATGTCTCCATTCAAGTAAATAATTCTATCAGCGGAAGTGCCGGAACTGCTTTGTTTGGTAAAAACACTGTCAAGAAACCAGATGTGACGGCTTCATTTACTCCAGACGGCAAATTAGTTCTCACTGGTGAAACCTCCTCGTCCTATACCCTGTCGGCAAAACCATCGGCAGATTCTGCATTGTTGAAGCCCATTCCCACAACGCAGACTACCTATCCGTCGTCCACCACAGGTAATGTTTCTCTGTCCTATTTTCATTTGAGGACCAATTCGCCTGTCCCTGCATCGACTCAAATTGCAGATTACAGCAATGACCTGCATTTTCTCTATAACTTCCCGGGAGGACAGACTTCTGTCGACCTTACATTAGAAGAGAAAAACTATAATCGGGAGGAATTACAAAATGCATTACAGGACAAAATTGATGCTGCTTTGGGAAGTGGAGTATTGACTGTGAAAGTAAACTCTTCTGAAATCCAGATTAAGGCAGCTAATTATGGAGCAGATTACTCTATCTCCAATCTTTCCGGAGGTTTTTATAAATATATTATGGAAGGGACTGCTGTTCGCGGTTCCACACAAACTCCTTATTCTGTAGATGGTAAACAGGGAGTGTCCGATACCTATATTATTGGCAGGAAAGATGTTCGAAATACTACCAGTGTTATTCGAAAAGATTTCTCAGATACTTTAAATCTGGACGTTACTATCGATAATACAGTACATACGCTGCATTTGACACTGGATCCCGGATCCTACTCCTCGGATGCATTGGTTCAGGAAATTCAGAAAAAATTGGATGAACAGGTTGTTGCTGCCGGATTACCCGCCCATTCTATTCTCGCGGCTGTGGGAAAATTCGATACCGGTGTCATCGGTGCAGATGATAAGAATGCTCTTGATATTTATCTGAATCCGGATGCTGACCTGGAGCCCGGAAGTTATCGCATTGACGGACTAACCGGAAACTCTCTTTTTGAGATTTTTTACAAAACAACAGGAGAACTGGTTCCCGCATATGTTGCCGGTTCCAAAGATATTTCCAATGGGTTGACAATTTCACCAGACAAAAACGAATTTACAATCGATGTGGACGGAACAACATATGCCTATACTATACCAGAGGGTGATTACAGTCAGGAAGAATTTATTGAAAAATTAAATGACTTATTTGCCTCACCGGATGCCCATGGAAATACATCCCCTCTTGAAGCCTCCGCTTCTGGAGATGCTCTGAAAATATCCCATAAACGCATGGGAAAACATCAAATTGGAAATGTACAAGGTTCTGCGAAAGCAGATATGTTCTACGAAATGGGGGGAAGGTCCGATTACACTTCTGACTTGTTTTTACAAATTGGCGCAAATGAAGAACAGTCCACCAATCTAAAACGTTTTTGCATGAGTTCCCTCAGTCTGGGCATCAACTCCGTTGCCATTACCCAGAGAAAATATGCAGATAAGGCACTGACTCGTCTGGATGGGGCTCTGGATAAACTGAATACAACCAGAAGTGATTATGGAGCCAAGCAAAATCGTCTGGAATATACCATTAAAGGAAATGAAAACACTTCCGAAAATTTACAGGCTTCGGAGTCCCGTGACAGAGACACCGAAATGGCTTCGGAAATGGTTCAATATGCCAAAGGTCAGATTTTAATGCAGACCGGTACGGCCATGTTGACACAGGCAAACCAACATACACAATCCGTCTTATCTTTATTGAACAGCTAGTGTCGTATGGTTCAAATACCACTTTTCCTTAGG
>JALEKC010000119.1 GCA_022769325.1 Eubacterium sp.
GACAACATTCTCACAAATTCAACCCTATTTTCACCACAAACCGGTTGTCTTTTTGCCCAAATTCCATTCGTCCCAGATATTTGTCAACCACTTTTTTTACATTTTTTAGACCATATCCATGCTCGACGGCATTCGCTTTGGTGGTTCTGCCAATTGTTCCTGACATTACTGTACAAGGATTTGATATTTGAATTAGAAGCTGCGGTTTTTTGTATAAAATGCTACACTTGATTTCCTTTTGTTCTTCTTTTCTCACTGCTTCGATAGCATTGTCAAGCAGATTCATCAAAACTGTACTCATATCCTTGGGGGATAGTTCTAATTCCTTGGGTATGGCACAATCAAAAACAATTTTGATTCCTTCACTTTTTGCTCTCTCATTTTCATAATTTAAGATACTGTCTATGGTATAATTTCCCGTATCTACAGAAGTCAAGGTATCAATCGTATTTTTTCCCTTTAGCAGCTCATCGATAAATATATCTGCTGTTGTATACTGCCTTTCGACTATCATTTGATGTAATGAAGATATATGTTTGTAAAAGTCATGCCTCTCTTCCCGGATTTTTTCCATCACTGTCTGCATCGACTCCGCCTGTTTTTGTTGGCAAAGATTCTGCACTTCAAGAATTTCCATTTCTTTACGCGCTTGGAGATTGCGAATTGTATTATCATACAAATAAATTACCATAAAATTAATACCTAAAAGAAGGATTCCGCTAATCGCCAAAATAGTTTCGGACATTCTGGCCTTAACATACAAAATGATAAGAAAAAAAACGGTGACAATGGGAAGACAAAGGGAAATAATCCAATATGTTTTTGACATGGTTTCCTCGTCTTTCAAATTTGTAAAATTTCGTACAATCATCACAAGAAGATACTGTATTACCGGTAATAATAAAGTTACAAAAAACGAGTCATAATACCCACTTTCCTGCATCAATTTTACCCCAACTACTCCGATACATGCCGCTACCACAGATTCCGAAACTGTCATCATCACTATAGTAAATACCGTAACTAAAATGGATTTGGATATTTTCCCCCCAAACACAATGCGCAACATACAAAAAGAACATAGTATAATGGACAAAAGATTTATAAATGGCATATTTACAATCAAATATGCTGCAGTGGTTATGATAAAAAAGATACCACATCCAAAAAATACTTTTCTTCCCTCTGCTTTTTCTTTGTAAAAACAGGCACTAAATAAATAAAAATATACGTTTGAAATAAACTTGCAATAGTAAATACAATTTCAAACATCACATCTCCTCCATCTTGTAACTGTTCCAGATTTCTCTTGTTATTTTTTCATATTTTCGTCCTATAGGTATACTAGTCCCATTTGACATCACAAACTCTGTTCTCGAATAGGATGAAACATAATCCATATTGACGAGAAAAGACTTATGGCATCTCAAAAAATGTCCTTTACAGAAAATGTCTTCCCATTCCGTCAATGTTTTTTTCAAAACAATTATCTGCCCTCTGCAGTCCGTTGCATAAACTTTTTTTCCTTTGCTTCCACATAAAGCACATCGTCC
This sequence comes from Eubacterium sp., assembly GCA_022769325.1. Taxonomy (GTDB): domain Bacteria; phylum Bacillota; class Clostridia; order Lachnospirales; family Lachnospiraceae; genus Eubacterium_F. Next base: position 1,554 of record JALEKC010000119.1, read on the forward strand.
AAGAAAATCCGGTATTCACGACCGTTATTTTCATACCATACGCTCTGCGGATAATCGCTTTTTTCCTTAATTATTTTCTTTAAATCCAGCAGAATCTTCGTTTCATCCAATGGTTTCCGATAAAATCTCCTCGGCTCCAAATCAAATAATTGCTCACAATAACTGCCTTTTTGAGAGATAAAAATTAAATCCAAACGATGTTTATGTAACTGTTCACGCAGTACTTCTCCTACTCGCACGCCATTTAACCCAGGCAGTTCAATATCCAGATAAATGATATCAAATATATAACCATTCGTGAAGTCCTTCAACAATCCCTCTCCATCATGATAAGTGTCTATATGCATTTTTGTATTTTCAATGTCAGTTTTTCGTATTACCTTCTCTAATTCCACACATGTGCCTTTATCATCGTCACATATCGCAATTCTCATCCGTATCACCTTCTTAAAAAGATTATTTCATACTTTTTTCCTCATTATACCAAAAGTACCATATAAACGCAATGGTGCCTATCCCACAAAAAATGCAGAAACAACGAAATCTATTCCATCGTTTCTGCATCTCTTTACCACTTTTTATGAACATCCGGACAGTACTGCCGTTTCTTTGCCGCCCGAAGGGCCACATAGCAACCACAGCGGCCACATAGGCCACCACGCATAAACTCACAGGAATCACAAAGCAAAAGGCGTCTCTCATACTCCGTGTCATCCGTCTTTTCGTCCTCTGGGATACGGGCGATATAGTCTTCTAACTTCAGCAATTCCTTATCCAGCATCTCTTTCGTCCACTGACATCGTTTGCATATTCTCATGATTGTTCCTCTTATTTGGACAATACAACTTTCACAATACTAAGTGCCGGCATCTCAACGGTTAATTTTCCGTCATTTATTGTCGCCTTGTCAAAGTTTTCCAATTTCACACAATCCGGTGTCTCAAAATTGTTGTAGTCACCCATCTTACCTGTGAGAACCATAGCCTGACATGACACATAATCACCTACCACACAAGCTTCCACCGTAAGACTCTCGGATAAAGATGGATTGGCAAGAGTAATTGTCATTTCACCTTTTTCATTTACCGATGCACTGGAGGAAACCAAAGGAATATCATATCCTTCGCAGGTTACTTTCGGACAATCCAGATAACAGTCTACCAACTGTGCTTCTTGATGATCTTTGTACATTTCATATACATAATACGTAGGAGTTTTTACCATCTTGTCTCCTTCAGTCAAAATAACTGCCTGAAGAACATTAACCATCTGAGCAATATTGGTCATGGAAATGCGGTCACAATGACGGTTGAAAATATTCAGATTAAGTGCTGCCACCATGGCATCTCGCATCGTATTCTGCTGATACAAGAATCCCGGATTGGTTCCCTCTTCTACATCATACCAGGTTCCCCACTCATCCACAATCAATTTTACTTTATGTTCCGGATCATACTTGCTCATAATCTCAAGATGACGCTCAATCATTGGCTCGATGCGAAGAGTGGCTTCGATGGTTTCATAATATCTCTTTTCATCAAATCCAAGTGCATGATCCTTTTCTTCCCAACTTCCGGGAACCGTATAATAATGCATGCTGATGGCATCTGCAAAACGGTCGGTGATGAGACTCATAACTTTATCCGTCCAGTCAAAATCATCTGCATTTGGTCCGCAGCAGATTTTATATAATTTATTGTCGCCATAATTGCGACAGTAAGTTTGATAACGGCGATACAGATTCGCATAATATTCCGGTGTCATATTGCCGCCACATCCCCAGTTTTCATTTCCAACGCCAAAATATTTTACTTTCCAAGGCTCTTTTCTTCCATTTTCCTCACGCAATTTAGCCATCGGTGATTCCCCGTCAAATGTCATATATTCAATCCACTCTGACATCTCCTGCACGGTTCCGCTTCCCACATTTCCATTGATATATGGCTCACATCCCAACTGATTGCAAAGTTCAAAAAACTCATGGGTACCAAAACTATTATCTTCCACAACGCCGCCCCAATGCGTATTGACCATGCGTTTTCTTGTTTCCTTTTCGCCGATTCCATCCTTCCAATGATATTCGTCTGCAAAGCATCCTCCCGGCCAGCGAAGAACAGGAACCTTAATATTTTTCAATGCTTCCACCACATCATTACGCATTCCGTTGGTATTGGGAATTTCCGAATTTTCTCCTACATAAATCCCTTCGTAAATGCATCGTCCCAAATGTTCCGAAAAATGTCCATAAATCTCTTTGTTGATTTTTCCAAGTTTACGATTACTATTGATGATTCCATTTGTTTTTGCCATCTTTTTCTCTCCATTTCTTTTTTCAGTTCAAAAACTGATTGTCTTTTCTATCCCTATCATACAAAAAATCCACCTCTACGAGAATGGATTTTTTTGTACGATACATGTATTATTTTGTCTCAAGAATCTACATCTTTCCCCTTTCCATCACTTTCGCATTTTCCTGTTTCTTACATTTTTTCCATTAAAAATATCCCTTAAAATGGATAGGCCGTTTTTCTCCCGGAAATAATTCCTCATACAAGGCAAGAAAATAATTGTCTGTCATACTGGCAATATAATCTACTACCATCTGATGTGGATTCGTATTCTCTACATACTCTTTGGAATCTGTATTATAATAATTGATTTTTTGCAAATATTCTACATGATGGCGATAAAAAACAGTGGAAGTATCCCCGGATTTAGCCTGTTTCAACAATTCCTCATACATACGTTCAAACATTGGTTCAACCTCCTGATAGACTCCGTCTACCTTTGAATTTTGATAAATCTGTTCATAATTTTCTTTTTTTGCTCTGGAAAAGGCATCATAATACTCTTTTTCCATACACAAATATGGTTTTCCATAACTATTTTCAATAATATTAACAATCATATTATTGATGATTTCTGCATTGGTTGTTCCAATCTTACTATTGGTAAATTGCTCCTCATCCTTTAATATCCCGATTTTTATGGCATCCTGACGATCTTTTCCAAGATAGGCAATAATGTCACTGATTCGCATAACACAGCCTTCCAATGTAGATGGAATTTGCCCTTTGTTGGCTTCTTTCTGAGTATAGCAAGCTTCCACCCGGGCATCAAATTCATCAAATCCTTGCAATTTCACCGGCTGGTATTTTTCCAATTCCATCTCCCCATTGTGGCAAAGAACTCCATCCAGTACCTGTAGGCTCATATTTCGCAGAACCATCTTATCCAGCACCCGGACACTTTGCACATTATGATTAAAAAAACGCCCGGTATGGGCATAATAAATCTCATTGAGAAAACGCTCACCCGCATGCCCAAAGGGGGTATGACCGATATCATGTCCCAGAGAAATGGCTTCAATCAAATCTTCATTGAGCCCCAGCATCCGCCCAATATTTCTGGCAATCCGGGCAACCAGTTGTACATGAAGTGCCCGTCTTGAAATATCATCATTTTTATATCCCGACAAAACCTGAGTCTTGTCCGAATATCGGTTGTAATAAGGATTGTGTAGAATTTTCTCAATGTCTCGTACAAAGGCCGGGCGCCACAAATTGGCAACATCATGGGCAGTATCCCGACGCAGGATTTTGTCATCGGGACAGGCATATGGATTTTTCCAATGATTCTTTTTATCCGCCAATATTTTCTCCTGCAGTTCCCCGGATAACACGTGATACTCTGCCATCTTTCTTCACATCCTTTCCTTAAGCTTTCAAACGATACAAAACATCCTCAAAGCAAACTCCATCTGTAGGTGGTATATTTCGCTTTTCTGTGGCCAAAATACAATCCCTTACAAAAGCAGCCGCCTTTTTTACCGATGCCTCCAAAGGATGTCCATTGACACAGTCTGCCGCAATGACAGCGGCAAATATGTCCCCGGTGCCTGAACGCACGGTTCCCACCCGTTTTTGCCTGAGATAACGGACATCTCCGGGCGTTTCACTGATAACATTGGTGATTGATGACGGAGAATTCCATCCTGAAATGACGATTTTTCTGGCCCCAAGAAGACGTAATTTTTCCATCATTTCCAAAAAATCCTTCCCGGTCCATCCCGTATCATGATATGGGATATCCGTCAACATACAGGCTTCTGTCAAATTGGGAGTGAGAATGTCCGCATATTTCACAAGTTCTTTCATTTTATCACACATTTCAGCGGTATAAGTAGGATAGGCTTTCCCATCTTCGCCCATAACCGGATCAATGATGACCTTTGTCTTCTCATCTTTAAATTGATGAATAAAATCACGGACAATCTGAATCTGCTTTGCAGAACCTAAAAAACCAGTAGCAATTCCCTCAAAATGCAAATCCAGTTTTTTCCACTCTTCCATATAGCGGGGCATTTTATCCGTATAATCCTCATAAAAATAGGATTCAAAGCCCGTATGATTGGAAAATATGGACGTTGGCAGCATACATCCCTGAATTCTCATATGGGATATAATCGGAAGAGATACTGCGATGGAACATCGTCCAAATCCGGATATATCATTAATGATCGCAATTTTTTTCTGGTTATTATGGGACATTTTTTTCACTCCACTTTTAATACTTTTTACAATTATTTGGCATTGATATAATTCATCAAACCTTCTGCTTTGATAATTTTTTGCATAAATTCAGGAAATGCCTGTCCCTGATAGGTCTGATTCTTTGTTTTATTTACTATGATACCGCTGTCAAAATCGATTTCCACTTCATCTCCGGCTTCAATATTTTGAGAAGCCTCTTTGCACTCGATGATAGGAAGCCCGATATTGATGGCATTTCGATAAAAAATTCTGGCAAAGGTTTCAGCGATTACGCAGCTGACACCGGCAGCTTTGATAGAAATCGGTGCATGCTCGCGGGAAGAACCACACCCAAAGTTTTTCTCCGCCACGATAATATCGCCTTTATTTACATTTTTCACAAAATCTTTGTCAATATCTTCCATACAATGTGTAGCCAATTCTGCCGGATCGGATGAATTTAAGTAACGTGCCGGAATGATAACATCGGTATCTACATTGTCTCCATATTTAAAAACTTTTCCTAATGCTTTCATCTTTCTTCCCCTTTCTATAATCCTAATTCCGATGGTTCTGAAATTTTACCGGTTATGGCACTTGCTGCTGCAACCGCCGGGCTTGCCAGATAAACCTCGGAATCCACATGACCCATACGACCCACAAAGTTACGATTTGTGGTAGATACCGCACGTTCACCGGCAGCAAGGATTCCCATATGGCCACCAAGACAAGGTCCACAAGTCGGTGTGCTGACAACGGCACCAGCTTTGATAAAGGTCTGAATCAGGCCTTCCTCGATTGCCTGAAGATAGATGGCCTGAGTTGCCGGGAAGATAATGCAGCGAATTCCTTTTTTCACTTTTCGTCCTTCCAGAACTTTGGCCGCAGCACGAAGGTCTCCGATTCGTCCATTGGTGCAAGAACCGATCACTACCTGGTCGATTGCCACTTCGCCGGATTCTTTCACCGTCTTGGTATTTTCCGGAAGATGTGGAAACGCCACCGTTGGCTCAAGGGTATCTAAATCAATGACAATTTCTTCATCATATTCTGCATCCGCATCCGGTTCATAAATCTTATATTCTTTCTTAGAATGCTCTTTCATATAGGCAATGGTCTTTTCATCCACTGGGAAAATACCATTTTTCGCACCTGCTTCAATGGCCATATTAGCGATGGAAAAACGGTCATCCATAGAGAGGCTGGCCACACCCTCTCCGGTAAATTCCAGAGAGCGATAAAGGGCACCATCTACACCGATTTTGCCAATAAGATGCAAAATCACATCTTTTCCGCTTACCCATTTTTGCAATTTTCCCGTAAGAACAACTTTGATTGCGGACGGTACTTTAAACCACGCTTTTCCGGTTATCATGCCGGCACCCATGTCCGTACTTCCCACACCGGTTGAGAAGGCACCCAATGCGCCATATGTACAAGTATGAGAATCGGCACCGATACAGGTCTCTCCGGCTACGATTAATCCTTTTTCCGGCAAAAGAGCATGCTCAATTCCCATTTCGCCCACTTCAAAATAATTGGTAATTCCCTGGGCTTTTGCATATTCTCTCACACATTTGCAATGCTCTGCGGATTTAATATCCTTGTTCGGTGTAAAATGATCCGGAACAAGAGCAATCTTATCCTTATCAAATACGGTCTTTTTATTTAATTTTTCTACTTCATGAATGGCAACCGGTCCGGTGATGTCATTTGCCAAAACCAAATCCAGGTCTGCCTCAATTAACTGTCCTGCCTGAACACTATCTAATCCGGCATGTGCTGCCAGAATTTTCTGGGTCATTGTCATTCCCATTTTCTCTTCATCCTTTCTTTATTCATGGGTTTATCCGGGCAATCCAAATGCCCTCTTCTACATGCTAACAAATTACTGACAAAGTTTCTTTACTGTAGCATTGATTACTTTGCCATCTGCTTTTCCTTTTAAATCGCCCATAACTGCTTTCATAATCTGCCCCATATTTTTGGTGGCTACTACATCGGCAAATTTTTCTTTTATATAATTCTCCACTTCCTCTGCACTCATCATCTGCGGTGCAAATTCCGAGATAATATCATATCTTGCCTGATACTCTGCCTTTAGGTCTTCTCGGCTGTCCGGACATCCGTCGATTTGCTCTTTTACTGTCTTCATTTCTTTCAAAATGACACGGCCCACAATCTCCTCCGAGATATCATCACGGCATCCCTCGTCAATAGCAACCTTTTTTGCTGCCGAAACAAGAGACGAGATAGCTTCTTTTCTCACTTTATCCTTTGCCTTCATAGCGGCAATCATCTGTTTTTGTAACTCTGCAAACTGCATTTTCACAACCTCCTTATATTTTCAATAACTTCCGTTCTTTCAAAAAACGAAAGAATTCCCGGTATGCCTTGTCAAAAAGGAGCCATCCAATCTGACCGGCAAACAAAAGAATCACAATCCATGTCATGCCGGAAAATTTCATTTCTGCGGAAAAAAGGGCATGAAATAGTATGACTGCCGGGACATATATTATATTAAACAAAATCCAGTTATAAATCAACTGTCTTCGCATCTTTTTTTTCGGTTCCTGTATTTTATTGAGCTTTTGAAAGATAATCTCTGCTAAAATGATATACAAACAAAAGCAGAAATACAAAAGAAAATTCCATTTATCCGGATTCAAAAAAAGATCCAACAAAAGACAAACAATGCTTTGCATGATTCCACTTGAAATTCCATAACGGTAAATGGAAAATCCTGTTAAAAACGCAGAAAGCGCCGTCAAAAAAAGGGTATTTACCGATATCATCGTTCCTGCCATCAGAAGAATCGTCGTAATCCCAGACAAGACAGCCACTCCCGCCATTTTTTTCGTTCGATTTAACATCATGGGCACAATTCATCTCCCATACATTCGCACAACGTTTGGGCACACCAAATATCACAGCAAAGATTCCCAGTTCCACAGGAATCATCCCCGCCTCCGTAGCTGCCATAGCCACCATAACTTCCGCCACCGCCATAACCGCCGCCAAAGGGACTGTAGTCAAAACCACCACCATTTTGAAGTTGCTGATAGTATTGTCGGTACTGTACATTATTTGGCTCCATCTCTACTGCCTGTTTGGCATAATCCTGTGCAACATTGTTATTGCCAAGTCCCATATTGGCAATGGAACTATAATAATACCATGCCGCATTTCGATTTGAAATTCCATTTAGCACGTTGATTGCTTCATTAAATCGCCTTGCCTGAATATAATTCATGGCATCTATCATATGCTGCTCATCTTCACTATAATTTTGCCTCTGATTGTTGGCACCAAAACCTCCAAAGCCTCTAAAATCACCATAACTTCCTGTGGCTTTTCCCGAGCGTTCGTCCACAATCTGATTGTAGGCTTCCTGCACCTGCTTAAATTTTTCTGCTGCCGCATAGGCTTCTGCTTCCGATTTTCCGGCATAGGAATCCGGATGGTAACGGCGGCTCAAACCACGATATGCTTTCTTTATCTCTCTGTCACTGGCATCTCTGGTTACACCTAAAACCTGATATGGGTCATTCATCTAACTCTTCCTCCATTTTCTTTCCATCTGCTTGTTTTTTTAAGTATGCAATTTTTACACCTTCATACAAAATATTTCTTAAAATCGCGATATCCTGCTCCAGTGGCAGTTTTTCAAACTCCACAATGGCAGCCCTCATGGTTCCTTCCAAAATATCCTGTATTTTCTTTGGGAAATCGGCCTGTTCCTTCTGCTGAAAAAAAGGATTAAAACTGCCTTTCTTTTCATCCTCTTCCAAATCCATATAGGCATCCAGTAAATAAATATATTTTCCCAGGAAAAAGCCAAAGCGACTCAAAATCGGTAGAAAGGCATCTTCCCGATAGCAGAATAACTCGGCCATCAATTCACCAAAAGGACGGCTGATTTCATCCGGCTCTGTCACATTTTTTTGTTCCAGTGTTCTCAATTGTTCCAACTGTTCCCGGATAACCTTTGCTTTTTTCGGATATTTTTTCTGAATTTTTTGGGCACGACGGCCATATACCATCTTGCCTGCTCCGCCAGACAGTTTTTTTTCATCTTCCAAGTCATCCACAAAATGAAAATAGGAAAGCAAAAGATTCATATCTGCCGCATAATCTGTAATCTCATTGGTTATCATCCATTGCTTTTTTGCCGGATGCACCAGACAACGTTTTTGTTTCTTCTCTTCTTTGGGCTCATATAATGAGGATAGAATCAAAATCAAAAAAGTCATATCATAGGTCAGGGTCAACTGGCCGGTTCTGCCATATCTCTCTTTCAGTTTTTGACAGAGGCCACAATAAATCCCCTTATATCTGGCAAATTCTCGAATTTTTAATTCTGGTTTATTGGTTATCACATAGCCAAACATACTGGATTCCTTTCTTCTGCTTTCTAACTTCTCCGAATAAATTCAAATCTGCATTTTGGACAGCGTATGGCAATCTTTCCGCGGCCTTTCGGTACACGAATCATTTGATGGCATTTGGGGCAACGGAATATTTTTTTTACCCCATCCCGCTCTTTGACTTTCAATTTCAAATAATTGAAATAGTTTTTTACCCGATTGAAAACCACTATAAATTTTTTGTTTTCCTGCTGTCTTTTATAAATATTTTTCGAAAAGAAACGAAACAAATACAAAAAGATAATCACATAAGAAACCAAGTTCAGTGCCATGCGCACCTGTGGCACGCGGATAAAAAATCCTACTATCCAGATTACCAGATAGAGAACAAAGAAAAACATACTGAGCTGGTCACTCCCATATCTTCCATACATCATTCGTTGAAACCGTTCGCGTAATCTCATATCTTTGCCTCCTGTTTCGTTATAATGTATACTATCCTACACGAAAGATATGAACAATCCGTGACTTACTTTTAAATAATTATTTACAAAGGAAAAACGCCTATGCATTTTTCTTTTTATCTTTTACATATTTTACCGTCTCATAGACCGAAATCGCAATCCAGATTACAATTAACGCCAAAAAAATCAAATCGATGATTCCTTTCTTTTGATACAGCATCGTGATACGCAAGATATCAACTAAAATCATCACTCCGGTGCATACCCAGCAGGATATCACTCCATTTTTCGGATCTTTTACTGCATTTGTTGTGGACATAGTATCTCTCCTTTACTTGCTTTATTGAGACATTTCAATTCCAAAATGCCGATATGTCTTTTCCGTCACTACACGGCCGCGAGGAGTACGGGAAATAAAGCCATTTTGTATCAAATAAGGCTCATATACATCTTCAATGGTTCCGCTGTCCTCTCCGATACTGGCTGCCAGGGTATCTAATCCCACCGGCCCACCGGCAAATTGATTCATCATAGTCATCAGGATATTACGGTCGGTTCCATCCAGTCCGAACGTATCCACTTCCAACAGGTCAAGGGCAAAATTTGCCACTTCCAACGTGATTTTTCCATCGTATTTCACTTGTGCAAAATCCCGCACACGCTTTAATAACCGATTGGCAAGACGGGGAGTTCCACGAGAACGTCGGGCAATCTCAAGAGCTCCTTTATCATCGATATCCACCTGAAACACCTGGGCAGAACGCTTGACAATTTCCGTCAGATCCTCAATGGTATAAAATTCCAGTTTATGCACCACACCAAAGCGGTCGCGAAGAGGTGCTGTCAGCATACCGGCACGGGTGGTGGCCCCTACCAGAGTAAACTTGGGTAAATCCAGACGGATACTGCGGGCCGATGAACCTTTTCCAATGACGATATCAATAGCATAATCCTCCATGGCGGGATATAGTACTTCTTCCACCTGTCGGTTCAGTCGATGGATTTCATCGACAAAAAGCAAATCCCCCTCCTGCAAATTATTTAATATAGAAGCCAATTCTCCCGGTTTCTCAATGGCAGGTCCGGAGGTGATTTTTAAATTGACATCCATCTCATTGGCTATAATCCCGGCCAATGTGGTCTTTCCAAGTCCCGGCGGTCCATACAAAAGAACATGGTCTAAAGACTCCTTTCGCTCTTTCGCCGCCTCGATGTAAATCTTCAAATTTTCTTTTGCCTTGGTTTGACCGATATAATCTCGAAGTAGCTTCGGTCGAAGGCTGTTTTCGGTTCGATTTTCTTCTTCAAACAATTCAGTTGAAATCACTCGTTTTTCCATAACCTGCTCCCTTTATAAATATTTTAAACTACTTTTTAAGATTTCTTCGGTTGTCATATCCTGTATCAAATCAACTTTTTTCACTGCTTTTACAGCTTCGGTGCTACTATATCCCAATGCCACAAGAGCCTGAATGGCATCATTGGCACGGTACCCCACATCCTCTGCAGGAGCACTGACACCAGCCACTGCATTTTCACCCTTCGTAAGCATGGTATCCACAGCTTCTTCAAAATCCACTTTATCTTTTAATTCCAGAATTAATTTACTTGCGGTTTTTCCACCGATTCCCGGTGCTTTGGAAATACTCTTGGCATCTTCCGATAAAATAGCAAAACGCAACGCATCCACATCCATAATGGATAAAATCCCCAATGCCCCCTTGGGACCGATTCCATTTACGGTAATCAGCAATTGAAACATTTCTTTTTCCTCTTTTGTGGCAAATCCATACAATTGAAGAGCATCTTCCCGCACATGCATATAAATATATATTTTTACATCCATCCCAATAGCCGGCAATTTTGAAAGCACCGAGGCAGGAACGAGGATTTCATATCCCATACCCTGATTTTCCACCACAATCTTCTGCTCCGATACCGTATCCAATTGTCCTTTGATAAAATGTATCAATATGTTTTCCTCCTAAACTAATGTTGAAAATACTTTCAAAAAATGTTGCATCATCTTTCGTTTCAAAGGTCGGTTCTTCCATTCTTCATAGGAAATTTCATGACTAACACAGAACGTATCTGCAAAATCTTTTTCCACTTTTTTTAAGAATTCCTGGTTGTAAACCCAGATTCCATTTTCATAATGAAGATAAAAACTGCGATAATCCATGTTAATAGTTCCGACTACGGCACAATGCTCTGCCAATACCACCTTGGAATGAACAAATCCCGGTGTATATTCATAAATTCGAATGCCACATTTAAGCAAATCGCCATAATAATATTCCGTCATCCATTTAATATGCTTTTTATCCGGAATATTGGGCGTTATAATGCGCACATCTACCCCACGGCGTTTGGCTTCTACAAGACTTCGAATCAAGGTTTCTTCTAAAATCAGATATGGGGTCATAATGTATAATTTCTTACCGGAATAATTGATCATCTGTTTGTAAACGGAACCCACAAAACTGGTTTGTCCCAGTGCCGGGCCATCCCGAAGCACATGACAGTAAACATCATTTTCCGGAAATTTTTTCGTAGGCCGATAACATTCCGGCTCAATCTTCTTGTCACTGGAACTAACGCCCCACATCTCCAAAAAGGTGACGGTCAATCCCCAGACGGCATCTCCCTCCACGCGAATTCCGGCATCTTTCCATACCCCAAAGCGTTCAATCAAATTGGCGTATTCATCTGCCAGATTAAATCCTCCGGTATAACCAATATTTCCATCAATAACCACAATTTTTTGATGATCCCGGAAGTTCATATACAATTTGCTGGCATATTTATGTATGGGATTAAAAACTTCAACCTCAAATCCTTCCTTACGCAAATTTGCCGCAAAATCTTTTCCCGTCCGAAATAAGGCGCCAAAATCATCATATAAAAATTTAACGATTACTCCTTCTTCTATTTTACGAAGCAAAATCTCATGAATCTGATCCCAGATAGCTCCTTCTGCCACAATAAAAAATTCAATGAAGATAAATTTCTCCGCATGTTCCAAATCTTCAAACAAGTCTTCAAAAGCATCTTCCCCAAAGGCATAATATCTCGTCTGGTTATTTTTAAACAAAGGTGCTCCCATAGCCGTCATATATTTGGACATTCTGGAAGAAACCGGATGTTCCATGGAAAACTTTTCCGATACGGCCGGCTCCTGAATCAACCGTTTTTCCGTCTCCTTCATCTGTTCCGCAATGGCTTTATTTAATTTGTTTTTTTTGCCTACCTTTCCCCACAAATTAAACATAATAAGCCCGGATATCGGAAAAATCAAAATCACACACATCCATGAAAATTTGTAAGCATCATTATGTCGATCATTGGTCAGGGCAATGATAGCAACCAAGGCACTAATTTCCACCAGAATATAAAATAATGTGGCATACTCTCTCAATACAAATGGAATGAAAATAATAATTGCAAATTGAAAAAGAACCAAAGCCCCAACGATACATGCACGCAAAAAACCACTAAAACTGCTTTGCATGCGTCCCTTTAGTTTTGTCAGATATTTTTTTGGATTCTCTGTCATAATTCCCTCCATTCTTCAATCGTCTAAACCGTCATGTAACAGTATAACACATTTATATCCTTTTCTACAACTTTTTTATTCAAATCCATCCCTTGAAAAGTTCTTTTCCCTGGGTTATACTGAAAGAAATACAAACATTGGGGAGAATCAATATGAATATCATCAACGAATCCTTTTCTTGGGACCACAATCAAGAGATAAAAAAAGCATGGAAAGCCATTGCACTTTTTAACCAGGTGGATGTTTCCGATTTCGTAATTTTTGATATTGAAACAACCGGGCTTTCTGCCAATGTGTCTTCTGTCTATCTTATTGGAGCACTTTGGTATGATTCTGCGGAAAAGCAGTGTAAGATGCGCCAGTGGTTTGCTGATGATTACATAAGTGAAGAAACCATGTTACAGTCTTTTTCTGACTTTTTGTCTCCTTTTTCCACCATCGTACATTACAATGGCACAGGATTTGACATTCCTTATCTGGAAAAGAAATATAAACAATTTCATCTAATTTCCCCTTTTCCTTCCCTGCATTCCTTTGATATTTATGGAATTCTACGAAAAGAAAAAGAACTTTTTGCATGCACGTCTTTAAAACTATCTGCTGTGGAAAAATTGACCGGTTTTATCCGAAGAGACTCTTACAGTGGAAAAGAATGCATCCAAATTTATTCGAATTTTATGCAAAAGAAGCTTTTTCAAAATCCCCAGGCAAGAAAGGAAATGGAAAAACTACTATTACACAATTCCGATGACTTGTGGGGGACTTTACGAAGCGGACTTTTATTATATTATAAACTCCCTCTTTCCTTTGAACGACTGGTTTTTCAGGAAGACAGGGTTCAGGTATTCTATGAGACCAAAGACTCCACTCCCTTTCCCTGCTCTCTGGAAAAAGAAGACTATCAGCTTTCTTTTGACTCCAACCATGCCTGTATTACCTTATTGGGCAAAAAGGAAACCGGATTTCATTTTTATGACAGCTACAGAGATTATTACTATCTTCCCAAAGAAGACATGGCCATTCATAAAAGTGTGGGCATCTATGTGGAAAAAGAATTTCGTGAACCGGCAAAAGCCTCCAATTGTTACATGAAAAAGACCGATTTTTTCCTCCATTTTCCCGCCGGAACTGCCGATTATCTCCAAGAGCGAGGGTTGGTTCTTTTTCGCGAGTCATACCGCTCCAAAACGGTACTCATCCTCCTATCAGAATTAAAAAAACAGGACTCCCTCTTTTGGGAAGAAGTCCTGCCTTATATTACATCTGCTTGATATATTCTTCATAACCAAGTTGATCCAGTTTTTCCGCTTTTGCGGTTACACCATTTTTCATCTCAACTTTGTATTCTTTTAACTTTTTACGCAATTCCATATCGGATACCGACAAAATTTTAGCAGCTAATATACCGGCATTGGCTGCACCGTCAATGGCCACGGTTGCCACCGGGATACCGGATGGCATCTGTACGATGGAATACAGACTGTCCACACCTCCCACGGATTTCGTGTGAATTGGGATACCAATTACCGGCAGATCAAACAATGCGGCACACATTCCGGGAAGATGAGCAGCTCCTCCGGCACCGGCAATAATGACTTCGATTCCTCTCTCCTCTGCTTTGGTGGCATAGTCCACAAAGACATCTGGCATTCTATGAGCGGAAATAATGGTCATCTCATATTCAATTCCAAATTTTTCAAGCATCTGTGCAGCTTTTTGCATCACGGGAAGATCTGAGTCGCTTCCCATCAAAATTCCAACTTTTACCATGGATTAATCCTCCTTTATTTGTCATCCTGTCATCAGGATTCCTTACATAATTCATTTAACATTTGTGTTCCTTCCAATACAAACTGTCCCTGCTGAATAATAGCAATCTCACTTCCATCCGGACATACGGCATAGATATCTCCCAATTCATCATAAGGAATGGTAATATCTGTATGGCAATTGAAATAAGCCTTTTCCATATCCGTCTTTCGAAGTGCGGAGCATTCATTTTCCTTTGCCACAATTTCCTTGCCATCCGGATTGTGTAAAACAATATCCTCACTCATGGAATAGCAGGTATCTCCAACAGCAAAGTGGGGACCTGTTTTTTCTGCAATTAATATCGGTAATTTTGCTTCAATATCAAAATGACGCCCCATGGCATAGGCAACGGTATTGGTTCCAATGGCAAATTCCCCCATGGGAAGCGTGTCTCGATGATAGAGAACATTTTCCTTGATATATTTTTTATTTTCTTCTTCCGTTTCATAATTCGAGCAGGAATAAGAAGCAATCATACCGTCTTTAAATTCCATCTCCAGATTTTCATAACGGAGCTGGTTTAAATATACTTTGGTCACATGCAGGATTCCATTGGTTCCCTCTAATTTGGGCGAAGTAAATACTTCTCCCACGGGAATATTCACATCCGCAAGACAGTTTTCAAAATTGGTCTCTTTTTCCGGGTTCGAAAGCTGGTGCAATGCCACACGAATGTCCGTATGGTTGTCGCCTCTTCCCGTCACATGAACATATTGCGCCTGATCCAGGGCATCAATCAATGCCTGCTGTATTTTTTGAAACATTTCCATGTCTAAAGTGTTGACACGAATGGTTTCAGAAAAGATTTTTTCAAAATTCTCCCCAATTTCCGGAATCGGAAAAGCAATAATGGTAAAACTTCTTTCCTCCGGCTTAATATAACGATTTTGTATCAACGTCGCATTGGTTCGATATTCCACGGATAATTTCTGCTGTTCTTCTCCATAGGCGGGAGCTTCTTTTTTCGTCTGTGGTACAAATAAGTTCTCACCAAATACTTCCATGACAGCAGGGCCGGCAAATACGGCAGCTTTTTCCTGGAATTGCCGGAATGCCTTTTCCAGATGAGATAATCTATCTTTGACCAGTGCATGATTGAGATACAGGGCATCATCAAAACGATGGTCATACAAATATTGCTTGTTAGCCGGAGTGGTAGATACGCCGATATTATTGGTATTTCCTTTTATATAAATAATCGGTTCCAATCCCATATCGCGAAATTGCATCACAGCCTCCCGGATAATTCGCTCAAATCCCACATGATAACGGATGTTTACCGTCTTTTTCTTGGACAAATCGATGCCTGCCACCTCAAATCCCTTCCGGTAGCCTTCCGTATAGGTTTTTGCCACAAGCTGAATGGTCTCCAACGGCAAGGACTGCAGAAAATCCGCCGTGGCAATTTCATTTTCGGTAATATAAAGACCATATTCATACAGATAATCCGGCCTCGAGAGATCACTTTCCATAATGATTTTTACCACCCGGTCCCGGGACTCATCCACCAACTCTGCCACCTGTTTTCTGGCAAAAAATTCATCATAATCATGAACATAATAGTAAAGCGTCTCTTTCAACCATCTTTCGACTTCTTCTTCCGTGGTCAAAATGGTATAGATTTGTAAAAATAATTCCATTTTTAATAACAGGGATTCTTCATCCCCGGCAAAAACATCTTCAATTCCTCCACGAAAATGACTGGAAAAATAGCATAAATAATCTCCAAGGCTTCCAAATTGTGCTCGTGCATAAGAGGGATTGGTATAACTTGTCTCATACTGCTTCCCCTCTATGGCCGCATACAATACCTGGTTCCAATTTTTCTTTTCCTCCAAAGAGATTTCTTTTTCGTCTTTTCTTCTTTCATAAATAGTAAGCAATTCCACAAAAAAATCTACCGTATACTGGCAATACTGAGAAATCTTTTCCGACACTCCGGCATCTTTCTCTCCAGCATCTTTATCCGGTCTAGTGATACTTATCTCACGAATTCTGGCACTTGCCAATTCAAATCTCTCTTTCATTGATATCTCCCTGTCAAACGAAATATATAGTCAAAATATATAGTAATGAGTAGCACGATAAGCCGAGTTCTGTCGTTGGATGATCATCTATCTGGTCCTGCTGTTACCAACAGGCTCTAGCGACCTACCCGAAAGCACGACGGGCCGCCGTATCGCTTTCTGTTCGGTCTTGCTTCGGATGGGGTTTACATCTGCCCTTTCTGTTACCAGAAAGGCGGTGAGCTCTTACCTCGCCTTTTCAACCTTACCGGCGTATGCCGGCGGTAATTTTCTGTTGCACTAGCCTGGGAGTCACCTCCACCGGACGTTATCCGGCAGCCTGCCCTGTGAAGCTCGGACTTTCCTCACCCGCCCCCTTTCGTCTGGACGGGCGCGATCACCTGTGCTGCTCATACTCTTATCCTAATAAGATACCACCACCAATAAATTCACGCAAGATGGAATTTAGTGGTACTTCGTGTGGATCAATCGGAATAAAATAATCCAAAAACTTAAGTAAATGTTGTGCTTCTGAATATTCCGGGCAATCCTTAGGTACCTGGAACAAAAGCGGATCGGCATACAATTTCATGGCAGCAAGTTCATATATCAATGCAGAATTGAACGTAGCATCTGCTTCTTCCTGAAATGGGAAAATATTTTTCTTTTCTCCCCGTTTCACAGAACTCCACATGGAGATTGTTTTCTGTGCCGAATTTCCTCTTGTTCTGGCATCCCGGATAATCCGACGAAGCAATCTTCCCTGCGAAGTAGGAATTCGATTGTGGTAATCAATGTTTAGCGTTGTCAGTGCACTGATGTAAATTTTATATTTCTCATTGCGGGGAATCGAATAGGTCAGTTTGTCATTCAAACCATGGATTCCCTCAATGACAAGAATATCTTCTTTTCCCAATTGCATCACCGGTTTATCATACTCACGCAGACCGGAAATAAAATTATACGTTGGAACCTGCACCGGCTCACCATTTAACAAGCGATTCAAATCCTCGTTGAACAGTTTCGTATCAATAGCTTCCAAACACTCATAATCGTATTTTCCATCGGCATCCTTCGGTGTATCCTCACGGTTGACAAAATAGTCATCAAGGCCGATGGGATGAGGCTTTAATCCCAGTGTCCGAAGCTGTGTGGACAATCGATAGGAAAATGTGGTCTTTCCTGAAGATGAAGGGCCTGCAATTGTCACAATACGGCAGCCGGATTTGGCAATTTCCACTGCAATGTCGCCAATGCGTTTCTCATGAAGTGCTTCCTGGGTCAGCATCAATTCCTTAAAATTACCGCGCACAATGGTATCATTCAAATCACCAATAGACGAAACATTCAGTTTCTCACTCCAGTCCGTGGTGTATTTCATGGAATAATACTGCTTCATGCTGGGATGAAATTCCGGCATCGTTGTCGGGTCTTCTCTTTTTGGTAAAATGTACACAAAACCATCTTCAAATAGCTCCAGCCGGAAACTTTTCAAAATTCCCGTACTGTAGGGCATGGCTCCGTAAAAATAATTGGTATAGTGACCCAGATTATAAATAGTCATGCGGGAATTGCGGCGATAATCCATCAAATTTCCTTTTTCTTTCATATTCCAGCTTTGAAACAAATCTTTGGCATCCCTGGTACGGATAACCTGTTTTTCGAATTTGATATCCCGTTCCACATAACTTCTCATTCGTTTTTCCACGCGGTCAATCAAATCCTGGTTCAGTTCCACATCCCCAAACACCCGGCAGAAATATCCGGTATCCAAAGAAAATTCAATCACTACCTTTTCCAATTTATCCAAAGGAATCTCTTTACGCATGGCCTTTAACACCATCATGGAAATGCCGCGACGGTACACCCTGGTACCGTCTACCGTATTGGTGGTACAAAACTCCACTCTCATCCCATCCGTCACTTCGTGGTATAATTCCTGAATCACACCATCGCATTTGGCAACAATAATGGGATATTTATAATTCCCCTGATACTGTTGACTCAGTTCATGTAAGGTTGTTCCTTCCGGGCAGGTAACCTGCTCATTCTCCAATGTTATTGTAATCATGTGCCCCTCCATTCATTATATCCAGTGTCTTGTCAATTCGCTTTAGTATATGCGCAAGTTCCTCTGTTCTTGCCATCGAATGACCTGACTGCTTTTGCTCCAGTTGATTTAAGATCTGCTGTACCTTTTTCCGTTCTTTTTGCAAATATTCCTGATAACAGCTGTCCTTTTCTCGGGGAAGAATTCTGCCATAGACATACTCGGTATCCGAATAGGGAATCGCCTCCTGTCCTCTCACAGCACGAATCGCAATATAGTATTTCCCCGCATCATAACACATCGCTTCTTTTTCAATATAGAATCCAAGTTTTGGCAAAAGCCGCCTCACTGTCTCCCAGTCTGACTGAGCCTGAAGAATTAAGCAATTGATTTTTCCCAAAACCTCCGGTTTCTTTTTGAGGATTTCACACACTAACATACCGCCCATACCGGCAATCATCAGTGTATCTGCCTCCCCCGGCTCCAGCTTGTCTACACCATCACTCCGTCGACATTCAATTCGTTCGGTCAGTCCGGCCAGTTCAATATTCTTCCGGGCAATCTCCAGCGGTCCCTGGTTAATATCCATAGCAATAACGTTCCGGCATTTTCCCTTCTCTGCCAGATAAATCGAAACGTAGCCATGGTCGCAGCCGATATCTGCCACCTTTGCCCCATGCGGCACCAAATCAGCATTCATTTGTAAACGTTTTGATAGTTTCATTAGTCCAAATAATCCTTGAGTTTGCGGCTGCGGCTTGGATGACGCAGCTTTCTAAGTGCTTTCGCCTCAATCTGACGAATACGCTCACGGGTTACGTCAAATTCTTTTCCAACTTCCTCCAGCGTTCTTGCACGCCCATCCTCCAATCCAAAGCGAAGACAGAGTACCTTCTGCTCCCGTTCTGTCAAGGTGCCGAGGACTTCCACAAGCTGCTCTTTCAACAGGGTAAAGGCAGCCGCCTCGGATGGTACCGGAACATTGTCATCCTGAATAAAATCCCCCAGATGGCTGTCTTCTTCCTCACCAATCGGGGTCTCAAGAGATACCGGCTCCTGGGAAATCTTCTGAATTTCACGCACACGTTCCACGGGAAGATTCATTTTCTCTGCAATTTCTTCCGGATAAGGTTCACGTCCCAGTTCCTGCAGAAGCTGGCGCTGTACGCGGATTAGCTTATTAATCGTTTCTACCATATGCACCGGAATGCGGATTGTCCTTGCCTGATCGGCAATGGCACGGGTAATCGCCTGACGAATCCACCAGGTAGCATAAGTACTGAATTTGTAACCTTTACGGTAATCAAATTTCTCCACTGCCTTAATCAAGCCAAGATTTCCTTCCTGAATCAAATCCAGGAAAAGCATGCCGCGGCCCACATAGCGCTTCGCGATACTAACAACCAGACGGAGATTTGCTTCTGCCAGACGCTTCTTCGCATCCATATCTCCCGCTTCCATTTTCATGGCAAGTTCTTTCTCCTCTTCCGCAGTCAGCAGAGGAACCTTTCCTATCTCTTTGAGATACATACGTACCGGGTCTTCAATGCTGACGCCGTCCGGAACTGCCATCTCGATATTCTCCAGTTCTTCCTCTGTTGGCTCATCATCCACATCCAGAATAATATCGTCGTCGGTATCGCTCTCCGGCACCATAGCCACAACACCCTTATTCTCCAGGTATTCAAATACTTTCTCCGTTTTTTCATCATCCAGTTCCATTCCCTTGGCAGCAAAAGCTTTGTCGATGTCACTAAGATCAACGACATTGTCTTTCTTTTTACCAATTTCCACCAGCTCGCTCATTATCGCCAGCATTTTCTGTTGTTCATCTTCTACATTTGTGTTTTCCTTATCCATGTTTTCCTCCATTTCTGTTGCTTCAAACAACTGCTCTATTTAAATGAAATCTGTAATGTCTGTAATTTTTTCTTCTCTTCCATCAGACTCTGTAGTTCTTTCATATCGGTAATATGCCTGCTCCGGTATTCCAGACTATATTTTTTGATACTGCGGACAACTTCATTCAATGCCTTCTGTTGTTCCGTATCTTTACTGATTTCCTTTAACTCTTTATTAAAAAGGCCTGCCACTAATGACTGTTCCTCTTTACTCTGGAACTTACTGATAATCGTTGCCGGCTCCACTTTTCCGGTGGCGCGGTGCTGCTCATACATCATCTGTGCCACCTGATGATAGGGTTCATCCACAAAGTCCGCCTCACTGATGATTCCTTCTGTTTTTTCAAACAGTACCGGGTCGTTGCTCAACCATGTCAGGAAAATCCCCTGGCTCTTGGCAATGCCGTCTTCCTGTTTTTTCGGCCCGTTCAGCGAACGCTCCTGTCTTCGCTTCTCATAATCAATACCAACCATTCGGGCACTGTGATAAGCGGTAAGCTTTCGAAAATCTTCTGTCCTCACACCATATTCTCTGGCAAATGCCTCTATATAGTTATTTCTCTCAATCTCATTATCAAAGGTTAAGCATTTTTTCGCCACTTCATTCATAAACCTTGTTTTTGATTCCGGATCATTCATATCATATTCTTTCTGAATATTGTCCACTTCATAAAAGAAACTTGTTTTTGCCTGTTTGATCCGCTCGCTGAATTCCTCGGGCGAAAGTCCTTTCATGAATTCATCCGGGTCCTTGTAAGGACGCATATCAATCACTTTAACCCGTATACCGGCTTCCTTCAGCATCGGAATTGCCCGCATGGCAGCTTTCACACCGGCGCCATCGCTGTCATAGCAGAGATAAACAAGATCTGTATACCGCTTTAGCAAGCTGCAGTGCTGGCTGGTAAAAGCAGTTCCCAGCGAGGCAACCGCATTGGTAAAGCCTGCCTGATGTAGCGCAATGACATCCATATATCCTTCGCATATTATGATACCGTCACTCTGCTTGCCATGGACAAAATTGAGTCCATACAGATTCCGGCTTTTATCAAACACGAGAGTCTCCGGCGAATTGAGATATTTCGGTTTCGCATCTCCCATCACCCGGCCACCAAAGGCAATCACCCGGTTGTTGCGGTCCAGTATTGGAAACATAACACGATTCCAAAACTTATCATAGGCTCCCCGCTTTTCATCATAGGTAAAAAGTCCGGTTTCCTTCAGCACAGCATCCGGATATCCCTTGCTTTTCATATAGCGGTACAATTCTCCACTGTTTTTATCGGCAAACCCAAGGCCAAACCGGACAATGGTTTCCGGTTTCAACTCCCGCCCGGTCAGATAATCATAACCGATTTTACCGCGGTCACTCTTTAAACAGGAGAAATAATAATTGGCGGCAAGCTTATTGACTTCCAGTATAGCATCCCGCAAATCCCTGCGCCTGCGGTCTTCCGCCGAATTCCCTTTTGCCGGAAGCTCCATCCCCGCCCGCTCTGCCAGCTGTTCCAGTGCTTCCACAAAAGTCAGATTTTCATATTCCATAAGGAAGGTAAAAACATTTCCGCCTGCCCCGCATCCAAAGCAGTAATACATCTGCTTACCGGGACTGACAGAAAAGGAAGCTGTCTTCTCATTATGGAACGGACAGAGTCCGACATAGTTACTGCCCCCTCGTTTCAAATTTACATAGGAAGAAATAATGTCCACAATATCATTGCGCCGTCTCACTTCCTCCACAAAATCTTCCTCATAATACATCTGCTTCACTCCGTTTACTCAATCCCGACTGCCATTTTACTTCCTGTCATAGCACTGACCAGGTTCGTGGAATCGTCAAGCCCTCATAAGTAGCAACCGCATACCGGTCTGTCATACCTGCAATAAAGTCGCATACCGTCCTCTCCACCGTAAATCCTTTTTCATGAACCATGTCACGATATTCCTGGGGCAGTTTATCAACGTGTTTAATATAGTATTCATATAATTGTCCAATCATATACTCAGCTTTCCCTTCCTCTGCTTTGGCAGCTGAATTGATATAGACATTTTCAAACATAAATCCTCGCAGTCCTTTCAGGGCCTGTTCTATCTCCTCAGACTGAATAATGTCATTTCGCCCCATGCTACTGCTAATCAAATCATGTATCAGGGTATTCAGACGTTCCCGCAGTGTGTTACCCAATATCTGTGTGAATTCCCTTGGGATATCTTCCTCCCGGATGACTTTTCCCCGAATGGCATCATCGATATCCGAATTCACATAAGCGATTTTATCACAGAGGCGGACAATCTTCCCTTCCAGTGTGGCCGGGGTTCCGGAAGTCGAATGATTCCGAATTCCATCCCGTACCTCTTTTGTCAGGTTCAGTCCCCTGCCATCTTTCTCCAGAAGTTCCACAACCCGGACGCTTTGCTCCTGATGCCGGAAACCCTCTTCATAAATCTGGTTCAGAATCCGTTCTCCGGCATGTCCAAAGGGAGTATGCCCCAAATCATGCCCCAGCGCAATCGCTTCGGTTAAATCTTCGTTTAGGCGAAGTGCCTTGGCTACCGTTCTTGCGTTCTGAGACACTTCCAGTGTATGTGTCATACGCGTCCGGTAATGGTCGCCCTCCGGGGCAAGAAAAACCTGCGTTTTCCCTTTCAATCTGCGAAAGGATTTTGAATGAAGAATCCGGTCTCTGTCTCTCTGATAAACAGGACGAAGATCGCAGGGTTCCTCAAAAACATCACGCCCCATGGATTCATCACTGAAAGCAGCGTAAGGACTTAATATGTCATGTTCTCTTTTTTCCAGGTTCTCACGTATTGTCATAACTACTCTTTTCCCGCCAAACATTCGGCACATAAGAAAAAAAAAACAGCTACACTAGGAAAATACAACGCAAAAAAGGAGTTTCCTTTTTTTTTACAAAAAAAATTAGATTGTGTTTTTTCTCAAAATAGTGTATGCTATTCCGTAGATTATACAATATATAGGAGGTACATAGATATGGCTCGTGGTGCAGGGAAAAATGGGTGGGCATTATTTTTGTTGATTTTGGCCGGTGTAGTTCTGGGAAGCTTTATCAGCCAGCTTACCAGCGGTGTTCCAGGACTGTCCTGGTTAGATTTCGGTAAAAGTTTTGGCCTCGCCAAACCATTAACATTAAATCTGGGCGTACTTGTTCTGACTTTTGGTCTGACCATTAAATTTACCATTGGCAGCATTATCGGTATCATAGTTGCTGCTATCATTTATCACTTTATCTGAGACTGAAGGATTGCCTCACTGTCTCTCCATACCGGCTCCCGCTGACTGCCAGAAATTTCCATCCTTGCGAATCAAGATAATCTCAATTTCCGGATGTTTCTTCTGGTAGTCTTTTGCTTTTTCCTCCCCCATGACAGAAAGTGCGGTGGCAAGGGCATCTGCCTTTTCGCCATCATCAGCAATCACCGTTACCGAGGCAAGTCCATTGTCTGCGGGCATGCCGGTTCTCTTATCCATGATATGGTGATACGTCTTTCCATCCTGTGTAAAATTTCTCTGATAAATGCCACTGGTAATCACAGCCTTGTCCTTTACCTGCAGCGTCCCGTAAATACCGATTCCATCTGCCGGATCTGTAATTCCTACGACGAAGGAATCGCCATTTGGTTTTACCCCTATGGTCTGGACATTTCCCCCCAGGGAGACAATGGCGGATGTCACGCCCTGTTCTTTACACAATCCCATGATTTTCTGAGATAAATACCCCTTTACCACAGCACCTAAGTCAATGGCCATTCCTTTCGGAATTCGAACCTGATTATCCGGCAGCAGTTCTATCTTTTGATAGTTAATTTTCTTTATCGTTTCCTGTCTTTCTGTTTCAGAAGGTACACGGTAATTTTCTGTTGTAAATCCCCACAATTTCACCAGCGGATAAATTGAAATATCAAAGAGCCCCTCTGTCTCATCTCCATATGATTTGCATTGTTCCAACAAATCATAGGTCTCCTGCTCTACCGTAACCGCCGTTCCACCGGCAGCATTGATTCTTGCAATATCGCTGTCACTTTTGGTCACGGAAAAAAGTAATTCCAGACGGTGAATTTCATGAATGGCCTCTTTCATCGCCGCCTCACCCGAATCACCATAAAATGTGAGATTCATAATCGTATCCATGGCAAAAATTTCCCGCTCTGTCTTTTGCTCTCCTTTTCCGGTTCCGCAGCCTGCCATAAAAACAAGCACAGAGCAAAGCAAAACAGCCAGCACTCTTTTTTCTCTCATTCGCGAACCTCCCTCTCTCTGGCTTCCTTTGAAAAACGGCACCCGCAGTAATCCTGCCGATACAAATTGTATTCGCGGGACAACTCGATACTTCTCTTATATCCATTTCTCTTTTTGAAATCCGAGGGTAGATAAGGAACCCCATACCGAACCGAAAGTTCCTCTCCAATCTGCATCAGAAGTTCTGCATTTTTATGAGGACTAATGGATAACGTCGTACAAAAGTAGTCAAATTTCCCTTTCCGGGCCTGTTTCGCTGTTTCTTCCAGACGAAGCCGGAAACACCTCTCACATCGGGGGCCACGCTCCGGGTCTTTTTCATGCCCTTTTGCCACTTCCAGAAAACGCTCCGGGCAGTAATCACCATCCTCGATAGCAACCGAAGTACCAAAAGGTGCCTCCTGCAAAAAACGTGTCAGCTCCTCTTTCCTTTTTTCGTATTCCTTTTCTTCCGTAATATTCGGATTATAAAAAAAGACCGTAATCTCAAAATAGCGGTGGAGATATTCCAGTACATAACTGCTGCAAGGTGCACAACAACAATGAAGGAACAGTCTCTTCTTCTCCTGCCCCTCCTTTCCTACCAGAAGAGTATCCAGTTCTTTTTGATAGTTTCGTGGATTCATCACTGCCTCCTTCACGATTGTAAAGTAATCACACCCGCCAGATTGCCCCGACGGCCACCGGTAGCCCGATGAGAAAAAAGAAGTTCCGAATGACAGCATGTACACAGACCGCTGACTTCAATCTGTTCCTTGGGAATTCCTGCTTCTTCCAATATAATTTCATTGGCTCTCCATAAATTCAGCTGATATTTCTGCTCCGGTTTTGCCTCCAGAATTTCCTGCCACTGCTCTCTCGGAAACTCTTTTTGAAAGGCCACTGCCACGTCCTCACTTACTTCATAGCAGGAAGCACAGATGGACGGACCAATAACAGCCAGCAAATTTTCCGGTTTTGTTCCAAATTCCTGTCGCATCCGTTCCACTGTCTTTGCCCCCATCCGGCTCACAGTTCCCCGCCATCCGGAATGACTGGCTCCTACTGCTTTCGCCACCGGGTCATAAAAAAACAGAGGAACACAATCGGCAAAAAAAGTCATCAAAACAACTTCCGGGTCGTCGGTAATCAGACCGTCCACTCCAATCAAATCGGATTCCCGAAAAATCCCTTTACCGGCATCCGACACATCCACCCGTCTCACTACCGTATCGTGCACCTGATTGCTGAGCACAAGATGTTCCACCGGATACCCCACCGCATCAGCAAACAGACGATGATTCTCCTGTACCGCCTCCGGGTCATCTCCCCTGGTAAAACTGAGATTCATGGTCGCACAGTCTCCCTTGCTGACACCACCAAGTTTCGTGGAAAAGCCATGTTTGACTCCCGCCTTTTCAAAAAGTGGAAAAGTCAGATAAAGCACATCATTTTTTCTATTTTCAGTAAATTTTCTTCGCATAAAAACCTCCTGTTTGGTATACTAATATTAAATCAAATTTAGAAAGGGGATCATAACCATGCCTTGTATCTACGCCCATGATACTTTCGGAAAGAAAGTAGCCCGTCAATTGCCGGAAAACCTTCAACATATTATCAAACAATATCCGAAGGAATTTCGAATCGGTCTCCAGGGACCTGATTTTCTGTTTTTTTATCATCCATTATTCAAGCTTCGCACCAATCAGATTGGCTACTGGCAACACGGTCAGACCATGTCTGCATTCCTGAAAAGTTTACTTCCCTCTCTCAGGAAAAGAGGAACTGAGCACGGCACTTACGCGTATCTTCTTGGTTTTATCTGCCATTTCGCACTGGATAGTGAATGTCACAGCTATGTGATTCCCCAATCAGAACAGCCGGGATATAATCATCTTGTCATGGAAAATGAATTTGACCGATATCTTCTCCGTAAGGATGGGTATCTGCCCATCACTTTTCCTATCTGGAAAATCATCCCCGACAGCAAAGAAATAAGCAAAGCAATCTATCATGCCTATCGTCCCCTTCACGTATCCCAAAAGAAAATCCGACGGGCTTTGAAGGGAATGCGTTTTTATAAACGGCTTCTGACCTGTGGCTATTCCCTGAAACGTTTTCTCATCCGTCTGTTCATGAAAATCACATTCCACTATGCCGAACTGGAGGGGCATATGATGACATTAAAACCAAAAAAATATGCCGGTGAAACCAACCGCCATCTGCAGAAATGCTACAATAAAGCGCTTCCTCTGGCGGTCAATCTGATACAGGATTTCCACCTCAGCGCAACCACCGGGAAGTCTCTTGACGAAAGGTTTTCCACAACTTTCAAAAACAATCAGATAGAAAAAACAGAATGAGACAGCACTACTTCATGTCCCCCAAATCTCTCTTATACTGGCGTAAAAATTCGTAAACAAGATTCCGCTTTTCATGCCAGAATTGCTTTCCCGGTGCCGTCACAAATTCCATCTGTTTCATATGACGGTAAGTATATTTTTCGAAATGGCGGCACACGGATTCAAAGGAAGGATCATCCTCCTTCGAGGCAATCCAGGAATCTAAAATAATGCCCATGGCGCCTGTATCATCAAGCATATCCGCTTCCATCAGCACAACAAGTTCCAGAGGCGTCGTTTTTTCATGGAGCAGCCGCTTGTTGGGATGCTCTAAAATCAGATAACAGATGAAATCAATCTGGGCAGGGTCATAGGGACGCCGTTCCAGATAATCTCTGCAAATGGCCGCACTTTCCTCCGCATGACGGTCATCACCCTGCACCGCATAACCCACATCATGAAAAATTGTAGCAATCTTTAATGCTTCCACGTCTAACGTATCATCCCTCAGTTGATTCACAATGCGAATCATCCATTTATAAACACGCACCGTATGAGCATAACGGTCATATGCAATTTTGTTCTTACTCTTATCGCCCTTTTTGCGGTCATAGCTATACAGCATTTCCTCCACATACTGGAACATCTTGCGATGCTGTTTCATTCTACTTCTCCTTTTTTGCGAAATCATCTTGCTGTATTATAGCATAGCTCACTTTCAAAAATCAATGCTAACAGGCCGGGAAAACATCATCTTCCCAGCCTGCACTTCTTCTATTTCACTTTCCCTCGGTCACCCTGTACGCTTATTACTCGATTTCCTCCATTTTGGTAATAATCCATGAATTGTTTATTTTCTCACAGGTGTACCGGTAATTTTGGCGGATTAGCTTTTCCGGTGCCGTCGCATAGGCAACTTTAATAGTTTCATTGGAGTCCATTTCCACCATCTCCGGTGTAACATTCTTCATAGAAGTTACGGAACAGGACATTACTCTCTCACGGATTCCCCGTTTATAATAATTTTTAACCAACGCATACTGCTGCTGATACACCTCACTATCCCTGTCAAGAACCTGACTCAGCTTGCTTCCATCACCCGTATTAACAGCTTCGGTAAACACCTCTATGTAACGCTGAAAGGCCTTTTCACAAGTCTCTGCTCCCACAATTTTAGACATTCCAAAAATCATGCTCTCTGACTCCGTCTGGAATTTCTGTGTATCGTATCCCCCGCTTTTTTGCTCTTTTGCCGACGGACCAATTCCCGCACTACATGTAATTCCCACCGTGACCGCCACAACAATTACCAAAGGAACAGCCAGCCATTTCGGATATTTTTTACGGTTTCCAATTGCCCGGATTCTCTTTTCCATCTCTTTCCCCTGTCGGCTCATGGGCATCAGCGAATACCGGAACTCTCCGAATCGGGTCTCTGCCGCCATTCTCACTAACATTTCCCCATAAGAAAAGCGCTTTCTCTCGCCCAGGCGGGAGATTACGGACTCATCGCAGGCAAGCTCAGCATCCTTTTTGGAGCAAAATACTGCCAGCCACAAAAATGGATGGAACCAATATACACATACCAAAAGAATACGAAACATTGCCCAAATATGATCACCATGTGAATAATGTACATACTCGTGGGTAATCATCTGTCCTAACTCTTCCTTATTCTCCTCTGCTAATGCTTTTGGCAGATAGATAGCCGGCCGGAACAGACCGTACAAACAAGGATTTTGTATTCCGGAAACAAAATAGATGGGAACGTTCTCCCTTTTTCCGTATAAAACCCGGCTTTTTTTCATCTTCCGCAATAAACTCATATTGGAAAAAGCAAACAGGCAAAATAATGCGCAAGACACGATGAACCATAGTAAATTTAGATGATTCATCCATCCGGATACCGGCTTTTGTACATCCGAAACATCCGATTGTGCCGACTCCGTCCGGTGATTAAATGTTACCTTCTCTTCCGAAACCACATTTTGAAATTCCGGTTCTGACTTCGGCAATGTAGAAGTTTGGGTTTCTTCTTCCGAAATTAAAGTCTCTGTACCCTGAGATATTCTATGCTCTTTAGACCAAGTCGACATCTTATCCGAGACAAGATTACCCACGCTGAAGGGTGTGGCAACAAAGTTTACAGGAACCAAAAAACGTACCAGCACAACAAACCAGAGGGCATATATTGCCGTATATCGTATCTTTCCCATGAAAATTTTGCGGATACCAAAAATCAACAAAATAAGCAGTGATGACTCCAGCATCCATTCCAAAAAGCTCCCCATGATGCTCCTTATCTTCCTTTCTTACTTTCCTTTTCCGCTTTGTTTTCCGCTTCTTTCAAAATCTGTTGCAATTCCTGAATATCCTCTTTGGATAAATCATTCTGGCGAACAAGGGCACTCATCATCATTCCAACACTGCCATCATAAATACGTTTCAGGAAATCTCTTGTCTCCTGAACAACGACCTGCTCTTTCTTCACCTTCGGGAAAAAGAATTTCGTCTTGCCGTTCTCCTCATATCCAATCAAGCCCTTTTCTGTCATTCTCCGCACCATTGTTGCACAGGTACTCTTGCTCCAGCCTACCTGCTCTTTCAACAAAGGTACAAGCTGCATCAGTGAGCGAGGGCTTTCTTCCCATAAACAATTCATTAAATACCATTCACTATTTGTTACACGAATTTCCTGTTTCTTATCTATCTCCATTCCGGAGTCCTCCTTGACACTAAAATTTACTTTGTAAACCTCATTATAAAGAGAAAAGTTTAGTTTGTCAACCTTTTTTAAAAAATAGGGTTGACAAGTTAAACCCATCTGTCATATAATCGGTTTACAAAGTAAAACGAGGAATGAAAGGAGTAAAAAAATGAACAACAAACCACAGAAGCAAAAAGGACTGGATGCCCTTCGTGGGATGGGCATTATAGGAATTGTAATCTACCATCTGTTCCCAGCATTTTTACCGGGAGGTTTTCTTGGAGTGCCCTTGTTTTTTGTATTATCCGGGTATCTGATGTTTGTTACCAGTGAAACCAGCTGGCAAAAAGGGACTTTCCACATTCGAAGTTATTATAAGAAAAGAATACGGAAAATTATTCCCTCCCTTTTTACGATGGTTATGGTTATCTGCACGTATCTGACCCTGATTCAAAGCAGTCTGCTCACTGGTATTCGTCAGGAAATCTGTAGTATTTTCCTTGGCTATGAGAACTGGTGGCAGATTGGACAGAACGCTTCCTACTTTTCCCGGTTATCCGAAGCCTCCCCTTTTACCCATCTGTGGTTTCTGGCTGTGGAAATCCAATTCTATTTGCTATGGCCATTTGTGTTCCTGTTATACAAAAAAATGTGCCAGTTTTTTAATGGCAGAAAAATGTGTTTTCTCTTTCTTCTCCTGGCCTTGTTGTCCGCAGGAAGGATGTTCCTACTCCACACCCCCGGAGGTGACCCTTCCCGGGTTTATTATGGAACCGACACCATGGCATTCCCACTACTTATTGGAATTTTTCTCGGAGCACTCAGGGAACAGTATGACCGCCTATGCTTTTCCATTTCCAAAAAGGCATCTCTCATCCTGTTGGGCATTTTTGTATTGACGATTATCACCCTTTTCTTCACAGTGGATGGGCAGAATAACTTCCTCTACCCAGGTGGCATGTTCCTCATCAGCCTTCTCTTCGCTGTAATGATTCAGATGATTGTCAATCAGGAAGAAGACCTGGGCAATCTTTTAGAAAACACGGCACTTTCCTTTCTGGGGAAAAAGAGTTACGGCATCTACCTATGGCACTATCCCCTTATTATACTTGGATTACTATAAAAATTTTATTGCGCGACAAGCACCTGCGGAATGGAGATTACTATGAAAAAAATATGGAAAAAGATTAATAGAAAAGTAAAAATTGCAGTACTAATCTGCTGTACCATCATTGGTGGTTACGGAATATTGAAAGCTCCTGCTTCCGACCAGTCTGAAATGGAACAGGAATTAAAAAACCGCGAACAGGAACTTATGCAGAAAGAAAGCCAGACAACCGCACCGAATCCGT
Organism: Eubacterium sp.; assembly: GCA_022769325.1. Classification (GTDB taxonomy): domain Bacteria; phylum Bacillota; class Clostridia; order Lachnospirales; family Lachnospiraceae; genus Eubacterium_F. Next base: position 32,883 of record JALEKC010000119.1, read on the forward strand.
CAGCGTCCCCGGAAACGGATATGCAAAAAGAAAAAACGATATCGGTCATTGCCGATTCTGTGTTTCTGGGTGCCTCTTCCTCTTTCCAGAAATTGCAGCCAAATGCCGTAATTGATGCGAAAGTTTCCCGTCAGGTCCGTCATGGTCTGGATGTAGCCAAAAAGCTGGACAAAAAGGGAAAACTGGGAAATACCATCATCCTCTCTTTGGGGACGAATTCTCCTTTTAATCCGGTGACCGGACAGGAGTTAATTGACTATCTGGGCACAGACCGCACCATTTACTGGGTTAATGCGTATGGGAAAAACCTTGAATTTCAGGAAGATGTGAACAAAACCATAAAAGATTTAGCCGACAAAAACGATAATGTCCATCTGATTTCCTGGGCAAAAGAAGCAAAAAAGCATCCTGGCTGGTTCTATCAGGATGGCACTCATCTGAACACCAAAGGCCAGGATGGCTTTGCAAAATTTATTTGGAAACAGATTTCGTAGTTTTCTTTGCGCCAATTTCTTTCAAATAAGACATATCTGTCCTGACTCCCTTTTGAGTCACGCGCAGAACTACATAATATTGATCAATCACACCACCATTGGCAACGGTAATGGTAATGCGTGTATTCCCCGCACGCTTTCCCCGAACAATTCCATCTTTAGATACTGTTGCCACTTTTTTGTTTGAACTCCGGAACGTAATTTTGGCATTTTTTATGTGGGTCATTTTTACTTTCCATTTTTTCCCCTTCTCTAATTTTTTATAGAGAGCGATGGATGGTGCCTCTTTGTATTTTGTCTTAAATTTGCTAAGGCTATAATTTTTCTTTACGTTTTTTACAACTTTAATCTGTGCTACATATTGCACAATATGCTTTCCTTTGATAATCGTAACGACAATCTTCGCCTTACCGGTTTTCTTTTTGGAAGTTATCACGCCCTTTTTATTAACTGTGGCAACCGATGGATTCGAACTGGCAATATGAATTGCCGCCCCTTTCAAATTCACCATCTTCAGCTGAAATTTCTTCTTTTTTCCCATGGTTTTTGACATACTGATTGTGGGAATATAATACTCCATTGTGGCAGAGTCAATCTCAATATTCGCAATTGGGCTGGAATTTTTATCTCCTGTCGCAGAAAAACGAATTCCTAATTTCCCGGTTCCCAGTCCCGTAATCTGATTGCCTTTACATGGAATCCACGTTTTTCCACCATCGACTGAATATTCCATCGCCGCATTAACCCCGATGACCTTTCCATCAAATGAATTCTCATATTTGGGTGGAATAACCGTCAGTTTGCTGGCATCCGGCTTTTTTTGTTCCTGCTTTTTCACCACAACACCAGCCGCTTCCACAACAATATCTCCCACAATACTTTCGGCGGGAATTGTCAAAACTCCGGTGACACCATTATAACCATAATCCACACCCGGCTCCAAAATTTTATTTCCTGATTTCACAACAAAGCTTGCCGGGAGAGAATAATTCGTGTCCGGCACCAGAGTGGCCTCATAATCACTATTTTCCACCGCTTTATTGCTTCCTTTTGCCGTCAAATTGGTTAACCGGAAAGACACATAAAATTCTTTTGCCGGAACAACAACAGGAATTGCATCTGCCTGAATCGTCACATCACCGGTTATTTCCCCTTTGAAAATACAAATTTCCCCAGTGATTGCATCATAGGAATATCCTGCAGAAGACAATTCATTTCCGCCTACTTTTATCACAATCGATTGGGGAAGATAGTAACCTTCCTGCGATGCTATTTTCCCCTGATACTTCTGTTCTACCGTTCCGGTTGCTTCTCCCTGAAAACTTAGATTCCCCAGTTCTGCATGAATCGGATAATGCTTGGCAACTCCCTTTGCCATGACTGTTACATTTCCCCGTATTACATTTTTAGAAATCACCAAACTTCCCGTCTGGGAATCATAGGTGTACCCATTGGTTTCCTCACCATCAATCATGACACGGACTGACTCTGGCAAATCATAATTGCTTTTTTCCCGAATTGTTGCAGAATAATCTTCCAGCATATTGCAGGAATCCGCCCCATCAAAAGTAAGGTTTTCCATTTGTGATGAAACGGAATAAAAAATCTTCTGTGCCTCTCCACGGATTGTGATATCACCACGTATAATACCGCCATCAATCCATATTGCTCCGGTTTCGCTGTTATATTCATAATTTTCCGGCAGAACAGACTGCCTGTCAACCAGAACACTCACCTGCGTCGGCAGCCGGTAACCAAAATCCGCCGCCAGAGTGGCTGAATAATCGCAATCTGCCATACAGATGTTATCTCCGTTCACCTCACCATGGGAAACTTCGTCCTTGACAGCATACTTCTGGGCTTGTGCCGTGACGGTAATATAAACATCATCGATAATGTCCTCTCCCTCAATATGAATGGCTCCTGTTCCCGAATCAAAAGAGAAACCGGCTGGCGTATTTTGTGGGTTCCCCTCGGAATCGGTATCAACTCCCAGCGCAGCACTCACACCCGAAATAATGTATCCCTTCTCCAAAGTAAGAACACTATCATAATCCTGACCATAGGATATCTGTGCATTCACTGCCCCACCAGAGACACAATCTATATTTGTGCTGTAATAGACATGAAAATCCCCTGTCTTAGCCTGTATCACTATATCATTTCCCAACAACTGTTTTGACACAACCAGTTCGTTGGAAGAATAGGAAATCGTACCATTCAAAACCCTCTTTGTAATTCCATGGCTGATTTTATATTCATTGTCATCAATAAGAACTGTCACACTATCCGGCATCGGTAAGGTACCGGGAGTTGAAGCCAGATTTACAACTAAATCCGAATCATCATAAGTGGACACACTTGTTATAGGGTTTTCACCAGCCGTCATACATGTTAGCTGATAGGTTACCTTCGCCGTATCCGCATGGAAGTAAATATTTCCTGTAACACATTCCTTTTTCACTTCAACGGTACCCGTGGATGAATCATAGGTATAATCGGTACCTTCTTCTAACGTTGTCAGCGTAACCGGATTTCCCCCAGCATCTCTCACGACTCCATTGGCATCTGTCGTTGTCCCCGTCGTCAAGGAATCTGTTTGAACCATAATCTTTTTAGGAAGTTCATATCCTTCATCCGCCATCAGCTTTGTGCTATACGCTTTTCCGGGTGTTACGGTATTGACCCCTATGGTGCCAGAGTAACAAAATAAATGATCTCCGGACACTCCCTGCGAATTATCTGTGCCATTAAAATAGCTGTTATAAGATGAGGAAACAGCAAAGGTTGTCCGGGCAGAAACCCCCTCTGCATAACTCACACTCACCACATAATCCCCGGTGGGCCACGTCTCTGCACCCTGAATCATAATTCGTTTATCTGGCAGAATTTCAGTAGAGCCGTTCGGTTTCCTTATGGAATAAACAGGATTACTTGTATTAATTGACATCGTATCATCAATCAGCAATTCCAGACTCTCGTCTCCAAGCCGGGAAATATTAATCTTATCCACCTGAAGTCCCTGATAAGTCACCATACATTTTGCCGTGGCGTGTTCGGT
>JALEKC010000152.1 GCA_022769325.1 Eubacterium sp.
CGGCGGCCCCTTCGGTTCTGTTATTGTAAAAGACGACAAGATTGTCGGACGCGGTCATAACCGCGTTCTCTACAAGCAGGATCCCACCTGCCACGGCGAAATGGAAGCCATCCGCGACGCCTGTAAAAATCTGGGGACTCATGACCTGAGCGGTTGCGAACTATATACGACCGCAGAACCCTGCCCGATGTGTCTTGGCGGCATTCTATGGGCGAACATCAAAACGGTTTACTATGGCTGCAACCGCAAAGACACCGCAAATATCGGCTTTCGTGATGATGCCTTTTATGACTATCTGGAAGGCCGGACAAAATTACTTGACTTAAAAGAATTGGAACGAAAACAATGCCTGAAATTATTTCAGGATTATACAACATCAGAGAAGCGGGAATTGTACTGATCCCCGCTTCTTAGTGAATAGCAAAGACTGACATCATTCTCCCGGGCTGCTTGATATCACCTTGCCGGTATTCCAAAGTGTAACTGCCTTTTTAGCGGCCTCCAGCCGTTCTTCCTCGGAACGAAAATCGATGGTTACCGAGTGGCATCCACACTCCAGACACATCACATAATATCCGCAGCCACATTCTTCTTCTAACAATGCACCGCCCTCACAAAGCGGACAATCACTGATTTCTAACATATTTTCAATATCCATATTCTTTTCCTCTTTTCTTTTTAACCTAAAATCCCAAGGTCGAACACGAACATCTCTTGACCCTGGGATCTTGCTATTATTTTATAAACTCATCCAAATCCACGCGGTCGAACACTTCCAAAGCGCCACCTCGCGTGGCATTGAAGATTTTCACGTGATGCTTTATGGCATGCTCTTTCAAAAGTGTGTAGGCATTGAGAGAGCCGTCTAAGAAATATTTCTCATAATCATCACTCTGGATACCCAGCCGTCTCATGCGATCCACAATTTTTTTGGCATCCCGCTGTTTTAATTTATCGTCGGTATAACCGTTGATAAAATGTGTATTTCCGGTAAAAGTGGAAGTACAATCACAACCAATGAGATAAATCTCGGAAAATCCCATGTAAACCGCCATCTCAATCATCAATGACATAACAGTGGAACCCGACGGAATATAATAGGCCAATGGGGATCGTTTTACTTTGTACTTATCCTTTGCAATATTATATAAAATCACAGGATTTTTCGGTTTTTCCCGGAAAATATTATAGGTGGTAATATTGGTAAATAACGGAATATCTCCAATCGCTTCATTGATTTCCTTGCTCTGAAACTTCGCACAGATACGGTCAATCAGGAAATAATAGTCCGGACGCCAGGTCGTCTGTTCAAACGCCTTGGTAACCAAGTTGCAGCCAAAGGTAATTTCTCCATTTTTTTGCAATCCTTCCAAATCGGAAATCCGCATGCTCGGCCCATTTCCCACAAGAAAACATCGCTGTCCTTTGTGCTTATTTTTATAGGAATACAAAAGCTTGCTATTTTTCGTGCGACAAAGACCCATACAGCGTAAAATGCCGGAAAGAGCGATATAACCATCACGAAAACTTTTCCGAATGACATTTTTGGTATGAATCGCCCACTTATAGAACCGGAAAGCCGGTCCAAGCTCTGTCTTAATGGTTGCTTCAATGACACGACGTGCCGCATGGGCATCGTCAAGATAATTAAATTTGTCCGTAAATGCCTTGTATTTCTCATCGTACCGGAAATTTTCAAATTGCTCCAAAATAGCATTTACAAGGTCCTCCTGGGTTTTTACGATAGGACCCGGCAACTCGTCAATATCAAAATAGAAATCACGTATTTCCCCTTGGTATTCATCCAGATCATACATATAAAATACCATTGGACGTTTCAAATTTCCATAATCAAACATAGTAGAGGAATAATCCGTAATCATCAGGTCACTGATGATATATAAATCATTGACATCGTCCACCTGGGTTACATCAATGACCCCCGGCACATCGTTTGCCACATTTTTAAATCCAATCTGATGATGGGCACGGAACAAAAGGACATATTCCTCTCCCAACTGCTGCATCAATTTTGTAAAATCAAGCTCAGTATTGTACTGGAACCCTTCTCCTTTTTTAAACTGGTTATCTCGCCAGGTGGGTGTATACAAAATTACTTTTTTCCCTTCCGGTACACCAATTTCTTCTTTTATACGCTTTACATCTTCTTCGGTAAATTTGAAAAGGGCATCGTTTCTCGGATATCCGGTTTCTAATAGAATATTCTCTTTATGACTCTTATCCAGCCGAAAGGCAGAAATCATTTTCTCGCTATAAAAACGGGAAGGAGAAATCAGGTAATCCATCTTACGTCCCTTGATATAATATTTTTTATGCATCTCTGCCAGGGATTGTCTCGGATCCACCTCGTATTTGATGTCATTACCCAACCGTTTCAAGGGAGTTCCATGCCAAGTTTCCACATAAACCTGATGTGGGCGTGGAATCAGATAATTAGGCAATGCCACATTATTAAACCAATATTTTGCTTTTGCATAAAGGATAAAAGCGGACTTTGAATCCTTTTTTACCACACGGGTGTGGCGACGAACTTTTAAGTCTGCATGCGCTTCCACATCATTGACAATCCAGACAAAACGAAAATCACGATAACGTTCATCCTCCATCAACTCTTCGTAAATCGCGCGCAAATTTCCGCCACATCGTTTTCCACTAAACGCCTCAAAAACAATTAAATGCTCATTTAAGATTGGATGCGTCAAACACTGAAACCAAAATTTCAATCGTTTCTTCAAAAATCGCTTATTCTTATTTGAAAGTAAGCCACTCATAAAAATCCTCCATTTAACTCCATATCATGATGGTTTTTCCAAACTCTTTGTGTATATCTGCTTCAAATGCTTTTCGCATATCATCAATGGTGCGAATTTTGTACACACCCCCTACGATATTTTGCAAATATTCCGGAATTTCGGGATTAGACTGATATAACTCAATGGTTTTTATAAAGTCTTCTCTTCCACTCCGGCTGCTTCCAAACATACGAAGCCCCTTTTCCAGCATCATTCGTGTATTAAGGGAAACAGGATTCTCCGAAACACCTAAGATGGAAATGGTTCCTTCCGGCCGGATATAATCAATGATTTGATTAATTGCTTTGGGAGACCCTTCCCCGCCCACGCATTCAATGGCATGGTCGATGCATAAATCCTCCGGAATCTGAGAAACCAGATACGTTTCGTCTGCAAAGGTAAAATCCGAGAGTTTATCCCGATTCACACCGAAAATACACAATTTAGTCTCGGGAAACATGGCTTTAAAAAACACAGACGTAATATATCCTAGGTTTCCATCTCCCCAGATTCCCACACAATCTCGTCGCTTATGAGCAATCTTATCAAAACGTGTCAGGGCATGGACACTGACGGACACAATTTCTGTAAATGCAGCCACCAAAGGATTAATTCCCTCCGGCAGAGACACAATCCGGTCTCTTCGAATATCTACCACATCCTGCATAAATCCATCAAATCCACTGGCACGAAATTTGGAATCTCTACGATAATTTTCCGCAATAATCTCATCTTCACTTTCCGGAGTATTTGGAATCATAACCACCGTTTCTCCCGGCTGAAATTCTCCCTCCGGATCATATACAACCTGACCGATTCCCTCATGAATCAATGCCATGGGAAGTTTTTGCTGTAAAATGTCTTCGGCACGTTTTCCCTGATAATATCTTTGATCCGCATTACAAATGGAGAGATAAGTTGGTCTTACAATGACATTGCCCTCCGTCAGATCAATATCCGTAAATTCTACTTCGAATCGTCTGGGTGCCACCAAACGGTAAATCGCATTGAGCATAAATCTTATCTTCCTTCCACTTCTTTGCCCTCTCCTTTAATCAATGCCTCGGCAACCCGCAAATCATAAGGATAGGTAATCTTTATGTTAAATACTTCTCCATCAACAATATGAACCTTTTCGCCCTTCATCACAAAAATCTTGGCAGCATCTGTCAAAAGTTCCTTTTCTTTCGGACTTAAAGCTTCATATAACTGACGCAATTTCAACGCCTTAAACGTCTGAGGTGTCTGTCCCTGATACATCTTACGTCTTTCCGGGATATCGCTGATAATTACATTGTCTTCGCTGCATACGATGGTGTCCGTTGCTGCCACAGCTGTATCACAGGCGCCATATTCTTTGGCATAGCGAATATTTTCTTCTAAAATCCGCTGGGTTACAAAAGGACGCACGGAATCATGGGTCACAATGATGGTATCTTCATTTAGATTTCCCTCGCTCTCAATATAAGCAATGGAATTCATAATAGTTTCATTACGAGTTGTGCCACCTTCCAACACGACAATACGCTCTGTATCCTTCATATATTTTTTTACAAGATTTTTGGTATGTGTTATCCATTCTGTGGGACACAATACCAAAACCTTTTCAAATTCACTCTGCATATAAAATTTTTCCAATGTATGAATCAAAATCGGTTTATCTCCCACCAGCAGATACTGCTTTGGTTTTCCTACATTTCCCATGCGGCTTCCTACGCCACCTGCAAGTACGACTCCATAAATCATAATTTCCTCCATTCCTCGTCATACCGGTTCCGGATATGTCGATTACTTGTCTGTTCTGTTATCCATTTTAATGCTTTTTCGTCCAAATGTAAAGAACTGCTTTATACGTGTTTTTTTCTGGAGTGGCGCTGCGAACAAAATGCGCTTTTCCGTACGCAGCATATAATGTTCAAAAAAAACATAATTGTCTTTCGTATCCGGCACCATTTTAAGTTCTTTTGCAAAAGCCATCCTCACTCTGGCACGGTATAAATTGTGGTAGCGATACATAAATCGAAAACCTACCGGTTTATTTCCCAAGGGGATTTCTGCGCAAAAGTTCTTCCTCGTCTTCTTCTTTTCTCCCAGATAAAACACATCTTCTTTGGTTTCTACCGATAATGGAATCTCTTTATTGCGATTATCCATGGCATAATACCAAATATCATCTCCTGCCACCGGATAAATTACCTCACCTCGTACCACAAGTTTCTTTTCTTGATATGCCAACTCTGTCACATAATATGGCATTTCTTTCAGAGAAGTTATGGTCAAGTTGTGATAACGAAGCCGACCACTGCGATATACCAGTTCTCCTTTAATATCTTTTCCATATTTAGCTTCCAGAAGCCATATTTTCACATCATCCGGAATTCCCTGACAAATGCAAATCACATCATCCTCGATTTCGGAAAGAATGTGAATAAAATCTTCTTTTAACTTGTCACTCATTGCCTCTTTTTGAGTAAAACCTGCATGAAACATGTTTTGAATTACCAAATGCTGAAAAAATGCCGGTACCTCACCATACTTCTTTTGCAATTGTTTCCATATCTTTTTATATCCCACAACCGCCACCGGATACTCCCCCATATCTTTCCATAATCTGTAGCTGTTGGAAGGTAAGGACAGTTCCTTTTCTTCCCGTTGAAAAACAGCAAATTTATCCGCCGTGGCATACATGCGACATAATAAAGCAAACTCACCCTCTGTTTCCTTTCTTCTCATCAAGGCTGCAAATTCCTGACGCACCAACACACGGGAAGCATCCATGATACCCACATTGTAGTGCTCTTTCACATATGCCATATGGTCTTTTCCTTCCACCGGCTCATCCGAAATTACGACCATCATCACATCGGGCCGCAGGTCATCCAGAAAACCATTGAGTTTTTTCATCTCCTTTTTTCCAAGACACAAGGCATCTTCTCCCGGCACATATTCCGTTATGATTTCCTTAAAAAATACAAATGAATGTTTCAATCCAATCTCCTTATCTCTTCATAAACACGTTTACAGTTATCTTCATCAAACCAACGATAAAAGGCATTGCTTCGCTCATCATAGACCGAATCCAGTTTACAGTCATTACGAATTGCCTCCATCAAAGTCTGCACCGTCTCTTCATAATCATAGCACACCGGTCCCAGCCCATCTCTCTCATAGTCGAAATATCCTTCCGAATACACCTGCCCCTTAAAAAAGGTCTCCCGGTCAAACTGAGCATAAATCACCGGTTTTTTCAAATACGCAAAATCAAAGGCCACGCTGGAAAAATCCGTCAGAAGCAATGCATTTTTTTGAAATTCTTCCTGATAATCGATGCCATTTTGCATCACTTCGATGGTATCATTTCCCTGAAAATCCTTAAGTTGTACCTTATGATGGGTATGCAGAAAGAATTTTCCACGATAGCCCTTTTCTTTCATAAGTGCAATCAATCGCTCATCGTGAATCAATCGATTATAAAACTGATAAAAGTCGGATTGCTTAAACAGCGGATTGTAAATTCGTTCTCCCGTATCATTATTAAGGCGACAGGCAAGAGCTGCCCGCCAAGTCGGTAGGATCAAAATAGTTTTCTCTGGTGTTATATCTTGTTTTAAGTTGTCATACCTTGGCAATCCTGTCAATTTAACCACCGATTCATCGTAAAAATAATCTCCCCGGATAATGGACTCATACTCTGGTTTTGCAGAAGTAACAAACATCTGAAGATTTTTATTGAATCGATTCAGCCATTGAGATAAATCATCTTTAATAATTCCATGCTGTAAAAAAATGAAATTATATTTGTATAAATCCCGGATATATTCACTGTCATCGTCCCAAGGATTGAAAATGTTATCCTCACCCTGGGAGGAAATGATATTTTGGGATAATAATACATACAGCTTATAATGGAATCCCCGAAATGGCAAAACCGGACCAATCTTCCTCATTTTTTCATAATCCACGCTGTCTTTTGCAATAGTAAATCTTGTTTTAATTCCCTTTTCTTTCCTTTTTCGAAGATATTTATAAAAATGTTCGGCATTATCTCCCGCAACATTGATTCGTTCCATCACCAGCCATCGCTCTTTTCGTAAAAATGGTCGAATCACATGAGAAAGAATACGGAAACCGGCAATCTCATATTTCTTATCTTTTAGGCAGCGATGTAAAAGTGCCAATTCCTTCTTCATATGAAAAAAACCATGTTTCTTTTTCAAAATCAATTCATTGCTATCTTCATTGGCATAAACCAAAAAACCATGATTATGAAAATACATCTGCTCCACATTGGGACTCAAATGTGAAAACTTTCCAATTTTAATAGATAACTGCTGTGGCATATTGTCTTTATATTGTCCATACACTTTATAAGTAGTCTTATCTTCCAGGGGAAGCCGGATTTCAAAGCCCCGTACTCTCATCATCTCTTCCCCAAAAATTACAGCTTTTCGAAATTCCGCCGGTTTGGATGTCACCGGGAAACAATCTCCTCGATCATTTTCGATTCGAATGGTGACATCATCAGCAAAAGGACACCATATCCTTCCGGCGAGTTCCAGACAATCCCCATGAATATTTAATACATCCAAAGAAAATAGCGACTTGGCTTGCAGACTGTACATTTTAATATGGTCAAAATACAAGGCTCCCCGGCGATAAACCAATTCTTTTCGAATATCCCGTCCGTATTTCAACGAAAGTGCATACAATTTGTACTCCACAAACATTTTATCCAGATGACAGATTAAGTCATCATCCA
>JALEKC010000170.1 GCA_022769325.1 Eubacterium sp.
AGGAAGCATGACCGATGCATTCTCCAGCTTGACTTTCAAGGGCTTTTTGCATTGTGGACAAATCTGTACTTTTTCATCTTTTATTTGATTCATGCAATGATAGCATAGTCGCATCTTTTATTCCTCCTTTGTGAGGGGTTAATCAACCGCTGTCACTCTTCTTTTACCATGCGCACTACCTTCGTTTTTTACAGTAGGTGTCGGAGCTATCGGTATTTGCGTTGCCGCGGGTGCTGTTGTCGGTGCTGCCGTCGGTGCCGGCGTCGGTTTTTGAGTCTCGATGGTAAATACCCATTTTCCATCTTTTGGACTAAAAGCACGTTTATTTTCCCCATTCTGTGTAATGGTGACGGCGGTTACCAACGTAGATTTATTGTCACACTTAATCTCTACATTCATATCTCCCATGATCTCCCGTATCTTCTTCTCTACTTCGCTTCCGGTCTTTCCGATATAGCCGGACAAATTTCCGTCTTTATGAATAACCTTAAACAAGATATCTGTATCTTCCGAAGCATTGAAAACACCGGAATCCTTTGTCTGAACATAGACAGCATTGGCTGCATACCGGCCACCGTCATCCGAAGAAGACCGGAAAGTATAGTAGGAATCATCCACAAATCCCGCCTCTGCCACACTTTGTTTTCCACTTTTTGCTTTGATCAAATCACCATTGGTTTTCTTTTTATACATACTCATCTTCACACTGTCGATGGATCTGCCTACATAATTTTGTAGATTCTTTGTATAGAAGAAATCACAGGCATAATAAGAAACTTTTGTAATGTCATCAAGTTTTATTACTTGAGACTGCTGGTTCTCTTCCTTGATATCACTTAAGGTGGTGCCATCTTTCAAAGTAATGCTAGCGAGACTTCCGTAAGTTTTTCCCTTTGCCAGTTTTTCATCGGTTATTTTTTCTCCTTTGTCTGATAATTTCATGACATTCAAGAGAATTCTTGTATCTCTGTATTGATTGATATCCGAATAGTGAATCCGGGTATTATCTCCCAATTTATACTGGATGGTATCCCCTTTTTCTAACTTTTCACGCTCCGGGATACTCTGCCATGCAATCTTCCCGACATTTTCCTGGGTAAAGTAAAAATCATCCAGTTTGGATAAAGAAATATTCATACCTTGATAATCTTCTTTTTCATCAAAAGTATCTTCAACCTCTTCCGGCGTCTTACCAATGATATTGGGCATCAGAGTTTCTGCTTTTCCTCCCTGTCCAAGTTCACTCTGCTGCTGTTGTTTTTGCATCTGGGAATGGATGACAAAGGCACCTCCTGCCACAATGACAACGGATAAGCCAGCCACCAAAATCTTTGCCCAGGTAGGAAATTTTCCTGTTTCCCGACGCTTTTGTTTGACCTGAATTCGCTTTACTTCCGGGCTATTTAATTCCCGTAAAAAGGCCTCGGCAGAAGGAGTACGGTCTTTCTGATATACATTCAATGCATTCATCATGGCATTTTCCACATTTTGCGGAATCTCGATGCCAAGCTTGGAAGGCTCCTTCAACTCATCCAAAAGAGCACGATCCACCGATTCCAGCGGCACATTTCCGGTAATCATATAATACATAACTGCTCCCAGCGCATAGACATCGGTCCATGGACCGCGAACTCCCTGGCTGCGATACTGTTCTTCCGGCGCAAATCCCTGTTTCAGGATGATGGCAAGACTGGATGAGTTTGCGGTGGTTACATAACGTGTAGCACCAAAATCAAGAAGTTTGACTTCCCCGGTGCTGGTAAGCATAATCGTCTCCGGCGAAATGTCACAATGAATGATATCCAAAGGATGTACCTGACTTAATCCTGTCAAAATCTGGGTAATAAAATCCTTGGTTTCCTTCCAGCTAAATTTCCCTTTTGCTTCCATCATTTCCTGCAATGTCTGACCTTCCACATATTCAGAAATGACATATCCGGTATCATTTTCTGCAACACAGTCATACACTTTGGCAATTCCCTGTGGGTTCCCCAGGTGCTGGATACGGTTTGCTTCATTCAAAAATGTGGTAAGCCCCTGATTAAATTGCTCCAAAGCATCTCCGGAGTAAATGGTCACTACCTTTTCTCCCGCCGAACGAGTGGAAAATTCACTGGGAAGATACTCTTTTACCAGAACTTTTTGATTTTTTTCAGCATCCATACCGATATAGGTGACGGTATAGCCGCCGTATTTAAGCACTTTACCCAGGATATATTTTCCACCTACGATGGTTCCCGGTGTCAGATAATACGATTCCTGTTGAAATGTAGCTTCATTAAATCCACAATGCGGACATGTTGTCGCGGAATCTTCTATTTGTTCCATACAGCCCAAACATAATTTCATTGGTCAACACTCCTTCTATCCTTTGATTTTTACAGGTTCTGAATATGGAGATTTTTGTTTTCCATACATTGCATATGCCCGAATATAACAAGTGCTTCCTTTCTTAATAAGGAATTCCTTATTCTTTGATTTTTTATATCCACTGTCTTCCTTTTTGGAATATTCAAATACTACTTTACTTGCACCTTTCACATTGGAATTTTTAAAGGAATACTTCCTATATTTCCCCTCAATATATGTTTTTAAGGCACCCTTTTTGGCTTTGATAACCGGCTGCTGATATTCCGTAGAAACCTTGAACTCCATGGTTTGTCCGGTGGTTGTAACCAATGACACTTTCGCATTGGAACAATGTTTATTCATTTTAAGGGTTTGTTTTTTGGCATCTACCGTCAATGCTTTGGAAGCCGAAGCAGGTATATTAACCTCTTTTAATGATACTTCTTTTCCGATGATGTCCTTGATAGCAACAGATTCTTTGTACATGATATCCACTTCTTCATCATAGCCGGTGACGAGGAAACTTCCTGCTTCCCTAGCCACTTCCCGGGTAGTATTGTTATAAATGTCACAGGTGTATCGATGGGTTCCGGACTCCACATCAATCGTTAATTTTTCGGTTTGTGGATTCGGATAGGTATCCACATAATACACATTTCCATCTTTTTCCTTCTTTACCTCGACAGCTTCGCCCACACTGTGAACTCTCTCGCCGTCACAATACCAGCGATAAACCAGATTACTTTTATCCACGTTATTTACAGATACATTTAATTCCAATCTTTTTCCTGTGGTTGCAAACATCTCGGTATCCGATTTTACAGGCAGTTGACTGACTTTCCAGACACCAGCTGCCTCTTCGGCTTTTACATTTTGCACTCCGCCAAAACTTCCTGCCACGACGGCACAGGTCAACAATACAGCCATTGCTTTTTTCCATTTTCTCATCATTTTTTCCTCGCTTTCTTTTTCCTGTTTTTTATCGATGATCTTTTTTCAAATTCTTTAGAACCAGTATGCTTATGATTCCACAGAGAATTCCAATTAATAGCAATACTTCCCATGTATGACACAGGTGTGTGGTCGTTCGTACATAATAATCTTCCGCCTCATGAATTCCCTGAGGGGACAAACGACTTGTCAATTTATTGAGATTTGTTATGTTGCCAAGGCACTCCATAGACCAGCGGCTGACGGTTATCTTCGACACCAATTCCGCCTTCCCTTCCAGTGAAAAAAGAACACCGGAAAACAAAAGCTGAATAATCAATACAAAAGGTGCCATCGCCATGGCCCGGTCCCCATTTTTCATAATGGAGGAAACGATTAATCCCATGGAGGCAGACGCAAATATAGTAAAAATCATGGTAATCCAGATTTCTATTCCTGGTTTCTCAAAATACAAACCGGCTTCTGCCGAATGCTTCATAAGTTTCAAAAAAATAGCGACTAAAAGCGTGGCCTGAAGGAAGCAAATCACTCCCTGAACCACATATTTCGATAGGATATACCCCCACAGTTTTAAATTTCCCATGTATTCTCGTTTGAGAATCGGCCGTTCTTTACATACTTCCTGAATGGTATTAAAAAGTCCAATCCAAATACCGGAACAGGATAGGGCAAACATAATAGACCGGGTATCCTCATAGGTTATAAAGGTATCGTCCACCGCCACAATTGCCAGCAGCAGTGCTATGGCAATTGGCTGAATCAATAAAAGAAGAAGCCGCTGCTTGTCGTTCCAAATCAATTCAAAATATCTGGCAATTAAGACCAAACATTGTTTCCATGAGGAAACTTGTCTTCCTTTCTTTTTCACGAATGTATCCGGGTTCTGCTTTCTGGCATCAGGAGGATTTTTGGCTTTTTCTCTTGCATAATTCTGCAAATAATATCCATTCCAATTTTCCACATTGGCTGCCAGTTCGTTGTAAACTTCCACCAGAGATTTTTTCCCAAAATATGTGGTGATTTCCGATGGCGGTCCACAATAACAGATCTTTCCGCCGGGTCCCATAAAGATAACCTTATCGCACAAATCGATGCTTTGTATGGTATGGGTCACCATGATGATGGTCTTTCCTTCGCTCTTTGACAGTCTGGCGAGAGTATGCATCAGACTTTGCTCCGTATCCGGATCCAGACCGGAGGTGGGTTCATCCAGGAAGAAAAGTCCGGGGTCTGCCAGCATTTCCACAGCAATACTGGCTCTTTTTTTCTGTCCTCCCGACAGTTTGCGGATATAAGTTTTGGCGTGTTGCTGCAAATCAACCATTTCCAACACTTTCCGGATACGGCTGCGTATTTCTGCTTTTGACGTATCCGAGGGCATCTTCATCTTCGCGGTATAATACAGCATTCGCTGCAGGGTAAGATTTTCATAAATAATATCCTGCTGTGGTACAAAGCCAATCATATTTTTCAGAATATTGAAATTCTTTCTCAAATCGATACCATTGCAAAATACCCGTCCCGAGATGTCAGAATCAAATCCGCTCATGGCATTCATTACGGTGGTTTTTCCGGCACCGGACCCGCCTATAATAGCCACAAATTCATTGTTTCCAATTTCACAGGATACCTGATTGAGGATTCTCTTTCTGCCGGAACCATGACCCACTGTCTTGCTGATATTATCCAACGTTAAGGACACACCACTTACGGTAGTCTGATATAATAGTTTTCCATTATTTAGAAGGAAAAGGGAACTGGCAATCTGTATCAAATCTTTTTCATATACTTCCTGCTTCCCGTAAATCCGTACACCATTGACATAGACACCATTCATACTATTGTTGTCTTCCAGAAGATAGCGATTTCCTTTGTGAAAAATTCTTGCATGATATCTGGAAAAATTGGAGGCCTTCATGACGATGGTGTTTTGGGGGGCACGGCCGATGGTGGTCCATCCCTCCTGCAAAGGCATACATTGCCAAAACCCCTTTGTCTCGGAATTGGTAAATATCATAACTACCGACTTTTCCGGGCTTTCACTGGCTTTTCGCGAAGATATTCGGAGAATCCAGTCACTGGTATTCTTTTTATAGTATTTATTTGGCACCATGGGGACAAACAAATCATGCCCATCAAATACCCAGGTTCCATTGGAACTTTCCAGGTCTGCCAAATAAACCTTATCCTGTTGTAATTTTATCTTTCCATGTACACCGGATACGGTACTAACGGGAATTACAATATCGCATTTTTCTTCGCTTCTTCCAAAATAAATGCGGTCTTTTCCAAACTTGTCCAACTCATATTCGTGAAACTGGTTTCCCGCCAGCACAAGCAATTTACTTGCCCTTCGTAAATCCATATGTACTTCTTGATATACGGTAGGTTGTATTTGCTCCATTCTACTTAACCTTCTTCATCCTGATTTTCTTTGCTGTATTGCTGGCAATACTGTTTGACCCCTTCCATGGTTTTTTCTCCCTGGAAAGATGCCTGTAATCCTGTGCCAAATTCTGTAAGAGCTTTGTTTCCTTTCCCGATAATGATACAAGGTGTCTTTTGAGATACCATCTCCTTAAAGGATGTCATCTCGGAATTGTAATCAAAATATTCCTTGAAAGAATTTGCGTTAATCGGGAACGGAGCCGCATCATTACCAAAATAATTCTTTTGTGCCACTTCTCCCAAAATCGTCCAAAGCAATCGCATACAAGCATATTTTTCATTCTTGGAACCGTCTGCTGAGATTGCAAAGGTATTTTTAAATTGAATCAGCATATGGTCATCGCTGGTCAGAACCTGCACTCCATAATTTTTCAAAGCATTTCTTTGGACACTATTGCTTCCCAATCCAACGGCACCTTTTAACTTTGCCCGGAAGGTTCCATCCGCAATTGCTGAATTTCCATACAATCCGGCATAAGCAGTTTGGTCACTCTTTTGTATCACAATAGGTTTTTTCAGGGCTCTTTCATTCAACTGAATCATCGGATACAAATTGGTTATCATCGTATCGTCCGGCTGAAGGAGTCCCTTTCTGTCATTATAGCAATTGCCATCCTGCAAAATCGAAAGCGTCGCCAGAGATTCACTCGGAATCATGGTAAGAGAATCACTTCCCATATTCATTACCTTTTCGATGTCGATTGCTGTCTTCTCACTATCCGTAAATGTACTGTCTTTGATATTGGAATTTACATTCATATCAAATTGGAAACTGTACAAAAATAAGGTATTGATTCCTGTAGGCATCTCTTTCATATCTCGATAATACTTGGAATAATCTTCCAAATATAGATATTCATCGGTTTTGTCTTGCACCGCCTGACAGATATTATCCTCCAGGGAAACCAGATCGTATTCACTCAAATCTTCTACATGATCTGTAATAAACATGTCCGGCATTTTTCCTTCTGCCTTTGCCTGAGCCAGTGCTTCCTCCATGGAAGTTCCTTTACTTCCCTCTCCTGCCGGTTCCTGTACATTTACAATATTCACTTTAATTTTCTGGTTTTCCTTTAACCAGGCTTCTGTATTTTGGTCTTTTCCTGACTTATCTTCCTGATGGAAATTATTGTTTACAATATCTGTTAATATTTTTTTCTGATTGGCATCCTCGACCCAGACCTCAATCTCTCCTTCCTTTAATTGAGACTCAAAAATCGGATTTTCTGTCTTAAATACGGTATTTACCAGACTAAATCCAACTCCTAAAGCCAAGACTGCGGTAGCCACGGCACCGATAATCCAGTTTCTGCGCTGTTTTTTCTTTTTTAATTTGACATTAGGATATTCGGCAATTCTCTTGCTGTGAAGAGCATCCTCAAATTGCTGGATATTTTGGAAACGAAGTTCCGGTTGCACTGCCATGGCTTCCATAATGGCGCGGTCAATATTGGGCTCAATTTTTATCCCCAGTTCCAGAGGCGATTTCAGTGTGTCTTTATGTTCGCGCTCCGTAGATTCCATGGGTTTTATCCCCGTCAGCATCTGGTACAAAATAGCTCCCACCGAATAAATATCCGTGTAAAAGCCTTGGTTGCTTTTATCGCGATATTGTTCCGGTGCGGAATAACCTACCTTAATAACTTTTTCACAATTTTTTCCTTCTTCACTGTCATTTAACTGGGCCGCACCAAAGTCAAATACTTTGATGGCATCTTCGCTGGAAATAAATATGTTGTCGGGGCTGATATCACGGTGTATGATTCCCTTGCTATGTATCTTTTTCACGGCATTGATGATAAGGTCAATGATATGCAAGGCCACTTTAGGTTCCATTTTTCCTTGTTTTTCCAGATAATCTTTCAATAAAACACCATCAATATATTCCATAATGATATAGGCGGTATTGTTTTCTTCAAAGAAATCATATACATTGACAATGTCTTTGGCTTTTCCAAATTGAGCGATGCTTTGTGCTTCCATCAAAAAACGCTTTAATTCTACCCGGTACTGTTTCTGTTT
Source organism: Eubacterium sp. (assembly GCA_022769325.1). Taxonomy (GTDB): domain Bacteria; phylum Bacillota; class Clostridia; order Lachnospirales; family Lachnospiraceae; genus Eubacterium_F. The sequence goes on from JALEKC010000170.1 coordinate 7,771, forward strand.
ATCTCCGGAAAGCAGCCCCACTGCCTTCTCTCCCGGTGCACGGTTGACAAGGCCAGCCGGGAAAAATTCCTTTACAGCCACGGCGATACCCAGAGTGGTATCATAGCAGCGATAGGTAATTCCAAAACCTCCCATGTCAATTGCCGTTCCCACGATAAAATGATTTGCAAGAATGGTTCCCGGAGTGAGATACTGGGGATGTTTCGGTGGGGTTCCTTCCATATAGCCGCAATAAGGACAAACATCATACTGTCCTTTTACGCTAAAACAATTCATACATAATTCACTTGCCATAATTTTTCCTCTTTACTCTAATCGAAATCTGTTGGAGGCATCGCCGATGTCCAATATGGTTCCTGTTTCCAGAGATATTTCCATATTTTGGGGTATCGGATCTTCCCTTCCATTGATGTAACTTCCTGCACTTGACGTATCTAATACCACATACATTTTATTGGCGTCGTTCCATGTAATGCGACAATGATGACGGCTTACATGCGTTTGATCACTAAAAACCAAATCATTTTCTGAACTTCTTCCAAATCGAATGGTTTCCCCATCCTTGAGAGGGATTTCTGCTCCTTCATACATTCCGGAAATACCGACGATAACTCCTCGTGGCCCGATGGCTTTTGGTACTACATTGCTATCATCTGGAAATATCTGTCCCTGTTCCTGCTTGTACTCTTCCTGAATGACATTGTACTGGGCCTGAAGTTTTTCTTCTTTTATTTCGCGTAATTGTGGAATCTCGGATTCCGTGGTCCGCTTTACCCGCGGCCGGATAAAAAAGGTGCAAATCCCAAGAATGGTAGTAACTACTGCTCCAAGAAGTAATATGACACTTCCACTCTGCATCTCCACCTTCTGGTTGTC
>JALEKC010000188.1 GCA_022769325.1 Eubacterium sp.
CAGTGTGGGCGGTTACCAAAGTAACGGATGATAAAAGTGTTGTCTGTCTTATGAATGAAAAGGCAAAAGTAACACCAAAAGAGCAGAAGTATTATCAGGAACCAAACTGGAAATGGCGTCAGGAATGTTATCAGGCACTGCTGTACGGAAAAGAGCTGCCACCGGCTCCAAGTGATGATCCGTTATATACGGGAGAGAAGACTACGGTACAGAAGCCACTTAGAAAGGTGCCAGAAAGAAAAATGGTAGAGCCACCAATTCACACACCACCACAACGTGTACCGCCAAAAAAGTCGCGAAAGGTACGCTATCTTGTTATGACAGTAAGTGCCGCGATGATCTGCTTGGTAGTCGGTTTGATCGTAGGGGTTAGCCTTGGTAATAGGGCAGGCAGCAAAGATAACGGAACAGACGTAGTTATGGAATCCCCCAGTCCGTCGGATTCAAAAGAAGATACAGGGACGTCATCTGCAAAAAATGAGACATCAGATGCGGAAAAAAAGACTGACGTGGTAACGCAAGCGGAAGACTTTTGGAGTTGCTTAGAGGAAGTGGCCTCAGATGAAATGAATGATGCGCAGGCAGAAGAATTAAAAGAACAGATGGAAAACTTCGATGTGTTTGATATGATTGCTGCGATAGAAGGATTTTCAGGCAGCTCCAATAATAGTGGCACATCATATGGAACAAATGGGGCTAAACCAACAAACACTCCGGCTGACAAAACATCTGCCAAAAACCAAAATGGCATTGTAAAAGGTTCAAAATTGGATGATGCGTTACAGATTTTGAAGAAAATGGATGAATTGAATGTCAAGCAAAAGAACGTGTTTGAGAGAGAACTTCTTTGGAAGTATTGTTATACAAAGGAGCATAATGCTAAAAGTACAGGTTTTGGGAAATTAAAAGGCGTATTGGAAACGGTATTGGATAACGATAACTAAGTACCACGGAAGGATGAGCACAATGGCAAAATATTGTATGCGATGCGGCGAGAAAAATGAGGACGGAGTAAGTGCCTGCAAGGGATGTGGCATGCCTTTGGAGGAAACGCCGTCCCATAATGAAAAAGTGGCGGTCAAACTGGACGTGGCTCAATTGTCTCAATCGAACCAGTTATTGAAAGAAAAAATAGTAGAGGAAGAGATCTGTCAAAAGGATTTTATGTACTTGTTAAGTGATCGGGCAAAATTTTCAGCGACGGAATACAAAGTGCTTAATAGTGCCGGAAATAAAGGCATGTTAAAGTGCAAAAAAATCTTATTTAATGACAGAGAGACCTTGTATTATATGACGGATGGATTGAAGCCGTTTGACGTCGTAATCGAAAATCTGGATGAGAGACGTTTTTTGAACATTGTGGAAGGCCTCTTTAAACAGATCAATGAGGTACGAAATAACGGTTTTCTGCTCGATACCGGAATTGATATTCGTATGAAAAGAATCTATGTAGATATGGCAGATGGAAGTGTGTATTTGACCTATCTTCCGATCAATGTAAGATGTTATTCGGATCCAATGTATTTGGAGGCAGATTTACGCAAAGATCTTTCTTATATGATACGGACGATGCCAAATCTGCAGGGCACTGGCAGCAGGATCATTGAACAGATGTTAGACGAACCGGCGTGCTCGTTTGCCAGTATTATGGCGTCGATACGGCAAAGCTTATCAATGTCAACAGGAACCGGATATTAATGGCGATAAGGAGATGAAAACATGGAAAAACCAAGAATAATCATAATGGAAGAAGATTTTTCATATGCCGCTCCGTTACAGGCGAAATTCATTTATGAATTTTTAGATACCATCGAATTAGAGGTTATCACAGAAGCGGAAATTGCGAAAAAATTCTTTGATGAACTCCAAAAAGCGGACGTATTGATTGTTTCCAAAGAGTGGTATGTTTCCGATATGAATCGTCATGATATCAAGCATATTTTTATTATGTCGGAAGAACAGCAGGATGAGATGGAAGTCGAGGAACGATGTCATGTTATTTACAAATATACCAATATTAAAGGTATATTTCTGGAAATAGTTGGAAAAGCAAATCTGAAGATTCCGAAGAAAAATGAAACGGCGGAGTCGAAAGTGATCGTAGTGACATCGGCAGAAGGCGGAAGTGGAAAAACGACGGTAGCGATCGGATTGGCAGGCGCATTGAGCGATATGTATAAAAAAGTATTATACCTGGATGCATCGAAAATTCAGACGGCAAATCCGTTATTAGAAGAACCGCCGCTTGTCAATCAGATGATATACAACAAATTAACTCATAAAAGTGCCTCTGTTTATTCGGAAATCCGAAGTGAGATAAAGAAAAAACAATTTGATTTTTTCCCACTTATGCGTGCGGCTACATTGGCTTTTGGTATAGATGATAGCATCTTTTGTGACATCGCGCAGGGGGCAAAACAATCGGGTGAATACGACTACATTATTTTGGATATGGAAAGCACTTTTGATGAGTCAAAAACGCGGGCCATTCATATGGCAGATCAGGTTATCATGGTAACCGAGGCGACACGAAAAGGAATTTGCAGCACCAATGCGTTTGTTGCAAATGTAAGCAATAGTTCCTCAGATAAATATTTATATATTTGCAATAAATACGATGTAAAAAAGCAAAAGAAGTCCGAAAATATGGCTAGTATGTCCTATAAAACAGATGAATATATTCCTGTATTTTCAGACTATGAAACGATGACGCCAAAGGATTTAAAAGAGCAGGAAGGAATGCGTAAGATTGCCTTTTTGCTCATATAAGGAGAGTGCAAAGATGAATCGTGAAAGAGCAGTTATATACTTTACAATGCGATTAAAAAATGGAAAGAAAAGGGAAGTGGATCTGGATGTGCCACTTACGATCACTGCCAATGAATTGGTAGTTGGATTAAATTCAGCATATCATCTGGGAATTAATACAGAAGATATAA
>JALEKC010000001.1 GCA_022769325.1 Eubacterium sp.
GGCGTGGCTGTTGGCGTCGCCGTTGGTGTTACCGTTGGCGTGGCTGTTGGCGTCGCCGTTGGTGTTACCGTTGGCGTGGCTGTTGGCGTCGCCGTTGGTGTTACCGTTGGCGTGGCTGTTGGCGTCGCCGTTGGTGCTACTGTTGGTGTTGCCGTCGGTGTCGGTGTCGCCGTTGCTATTGGTGTCTCTGTTGGCAGTGGTTCCCAGGAAACCGTTGGTTCCGGGGTCGTATCCTCTCCCGGCACAGGGGGCGCCTCCTCGTCTGCTCCCCCATCCGAGGTAACGGTACCGGCGTATGACCAACTTGAGGTAGATGATAGATTCAAATGCAAAGCCGGACGGGCACCAATATCATAGCAGTCGACATTGACCCCGAATGTATACACATCTCCACCGTAACACACGTAGGAAGCGTTACTACTAATGTCGCCCGGCGACCGCAGCCACCAATCATCCGTGCTTCCGGCACTATTCATCCAATCTGAATTTATTTCTCCCCCAGCTGCCACATAAGCCGTATTGACAGCTTCTCTTGTCTCCGTACTATGAGTAGATGTGGTAAACCCATAATCCGGATTTGTCACCTCTCCGACGGACAATAAGTATACCCGATCCGATGTGCTATTTCCACCCTCTGTCCCATAATCCGGATTATCTTCATTTACTACATTTGTCGTCTTTATGACAGACTGTTCCCCGGCAGTAAAGGCATAATCCAGAAAGTTGCCGGAAGAATAATCTTTTCCGCAAACATTATCGGAAGCTCCATAGCCATTTAACCAGCTCCGCATCGTACATGTCTCCCACGTCACATCAGTATGTGTATCATTATATTTCTGCACATCCAGATTTTTATCTGCCAGCAAAAAGGCGTCATCGCCGTCGACCGAAAGCACCCTCCACTTAATGGGTGTCTTAGCATCATTTTTATCTGCGAATCCGTCACCGTTGGTGTCCTCCTGCCAGTAGTTTCCAAACCAGATGCAGTCCCAGGTGGTGACACCCTCTGTGATACGTGGATTGCTGAGGCCATAGCCGTCCGCTTTGCTGACGATTGGTGTTTTAAGGGGCAGAAGTCCTGCAATAAGGGCAAATGCCAGAAGCAGGGCAATTCTCCTTTTAGTAAATGGTTTCATATTCATGGTGTTTCTCCTCCTTGAATTACATTAAATCTTACAAAATCAATATCTTCAGATGATTTACGCGAAGACGCAAGCTATTCTGTTACACTTCATATTTCAATATACCACGATTAACTGTAGCTAGCAACTCCAAGTTGATTACTTATTGTATTGCATTCCTATTTCGCGAAAAAAACATTTCCTCTTATGAGGCACCAAAATTGTGCACTCAGAATATATCTTGACTGCACGCAACGTGCAGTCATAGGCTGAAAGAGGTGATGTTATGGGAAGTTACAAAACCTTGCGCGAAGTATGTGACTGCCTACATGTAACCAGACGAGCTGTACAAGGTTACGAGGCAATTGGTTTGGTACATTCATCAAGTACAAACAAATATGGTCACTTACTTTATGATGACAAGGCGATGGAAATCATTAAAGAGATTAAACAGTATCAGCAATTTGGATTTCAGTTAAAAGAAATCAAAGAACTGCAAAATGTTTCCAATAAGATTCTGAAAGAGGAGATTGAAAAAAAGATTATCTGCTTGAAAGAAAAACAAGAAGAATTGGAGAGCATTATTGAAGCTGCAAATGAAATGTTGGAGAAGTTGAAATAATTACGAAGAGCAGGGAATGATTTTGGTTCTCTGCTCTTACACGTAAATAAAAGTGCTTGCAAGTCAGAAATAGATATGTTATGATTGAAGTGGAATAAAAATGGTAATGCATTACAGTTTTGGTCAGGACGAAACATCGTAGGCGGGAAGATTTTCCCGTCCTTTTTGTCATATAGGAAAAATAGATGACGTTTTTAAGGGTATTATGAGGATAGTGTGAAAAAAGTTGCTGTGAGGATATGAGGAGTCTTGTGAAATTTCACAGAAGGAGTGAGAAATGCCAATGATAAGTGCCTATGGTTTTTGCGCTTTTTTATCGATAGTCGCATATATATGGCTATATGTGACGGATGTGAAAAAAAGTTTATGTCAAAATATAATGCTTCTGATTATGACATTTTCAAATGTTGGTTTTTTATGTCTTAGCCTTTCGAGGAATCTTGAAACGGCCATTTTGTCGAATAAGATAATTTATTTGGGTGGTTGTTTTCTTCCGTTACTTTATTTTTTTACTGTGTGTGAAGTCTGTCATATTGATTTAAAGAAAAAGATAACAGTGCCATTAATTTTGGTTCAGTTGGCGATATTTGGATGTGTTTGCACGATTGGCTATACCAGATTGTATTACAAAGAGGTTCATTTCGTAATTGAGAACGGAATTGCACATCTTGTTAAGAGATATGGACCGACCCATTTCTTGTATCCATTAACAATGTATGGCTATTTTGTTGCGTCTATGAGCATTACGGTATGGTCTGTATTAAAGAAGAAAATGATCGATTACAAAGGGATACGAAATATGCTTATCTGTTCCGGATTGTCGACTTCGTATGATTTAATTCATAAAGTCGCAGGATTAAAAATAGATATGATGCCGTTAGCCTTTATGCTACTTATAGTAGGTGCATTAATTCCGATATATCGTTCCAATATATATACTGTAAATGAAAATAAGGATGTTATTCGCGAACAATTAAGCAAGGTGGGATTTATAACATTTAACAAAAAAATAGAATATATGGGATGTAATGATTATGCCGTGAAGGTTTTTAAAGAACTAGAGAATTACAAAGTAGGGAATGTCATCAATCATGCAGGGGAAGAATTAAATGAATTAATAATGGCAATTCGAGAATACGATGCCAATCTTGAAAAAACCGGACGAATTGGTCATAAACATAAAAAATTGAAGACATTCAAAATGAATGATCGTAGTTTTGATTGCGAGATTCATACGGTGAATAATTATGCGAAAAGATGTGTTGGATATACAATAGAATTAAGGGATGGAACAGAGCATTATCGTATGATGGAATTGAAAGAGCGATACAATGAAGAACTGACTCAGGAAGTAAATGAAAAAACAAAGAAAATTCGAACGATTCAAGAAAGAACAATTTTAGCTATGGCACAGATGGTTGAGTCAAGAGATCTGAGTACAGGGGGGCATATAAAAAGAACCAGTGATGTAGTGAGAATTTTTTCAAAGAAACTATTAAAATCGGATTTAGGTCTTGAGGAGCGATTTCTTAATCTTGTAGTTCGCAGTGCTCCTATGCATGATTTGGGAAAAATTGGGGTTGATGATGCGATTCTTCGTAAGCAGGGAAAATTTACGGAAAAGGAATATGCACAAATGAAGACCCATACTGAAATCGGTGGGAAAATGGTTACGGATATTCTTACGGGGGTTGAAGAAGAAGAATTTGTA
>JALEKC010000019.1 GCA_022769325.1 Eubacterium sp.
AAAAGAATTCTCTTGTATTACAATATAGTTTGAGTGCTTACAATGATAAAATGAAACAGGCTCTTAGCAAGGTGGTTTGTATTGTTGACCCGATTTCAGAAGAAACAAAATTTTTATTAAATGATAATGACATAAAAAAAATAGAAAAAGAAGATTCAATTGTCGGTCAATATGTAGAGTCGATAAAAATAGAGTATGATACCTGCAAAGAAATTATCAAAGATCGTGGCGCCGAAGGACGTGATTTTACCAAACAATTACTTGAATTAATACAAGAGATGATGGATAATATAAAATTATGCGCGGTATTTGCAGAAAATGAAAGAGATGCATATGTTTTATTTGAGTCATTAAATGATAGAAATAAGCGTGTTGGGGACTTGGAGTTGATAAAAAATCTGTATTTGCGTTCTTATTACAATAAGTCCGGAGAGACGGAAAGCGAACGGGAAAAAGGATTGGATGTAATTGCCAAGGTATGGGATGACCACATATTTACACAGGCAAACCGTGGAGAGGTTTCGCTTCTTGGAACAGTATATCTTACAGGAACTGTGGACTTGGATGGCAAAAATGATGACCGTATTCGTAAAACAGTGGATAAATACCTAGAAGAGAAGGAGAAATATACATTACAGCAAGCAGTGAATGATGTAAAAATATACAAAATGGTTCGTATTATTATTGATAGTTGTAACCCCAATAGTATGAAATTAAACGACAACCTTCTTTGTCAGGAAAACAATGTGAATTGTTCGGTTGTGTGCAAAACGGTTTGTCTCCTTCAAGCATTGAAAATTCCGAATGTTTTATCGGGGTTGGTAAATGTTATTTTACATTTTTATTTAAAGGATAATTCAGATGGGGATGACATTGATTTAAACGATTTTGAAAAGAATTATATACAGAATTTGTATTATGATAACACATGGGATTTTGAATATCGTGAGCAAATTTACAGTATGGCACATAATATGTGGCGACTTACTTTGCTGGCAAAGAATTATGAAGTGCCCCGATTGTATTCTGTGAAATTAATTGAGGAGTTTAAAAAAGGAACTAAAAAAGATACAACGGTGGATATTACATTAAAATGGATAAATCAGGCGAATGAAGAATTTATAAGTTGGACTAAAGAATGGAGATATACTGGTAGTAATAAAAGAAATATTCGATTGAAAGTATTATTTTTCCGTTTGCTTCAGACAATACATAGTAAAGGAGCCCCCCTATTGACAGTGAATCCGACGACAAAAATTACATTCCAAAAACCGGAATTATCTCAACTGGATCATTTGGAACCGGAGAATCCCGAAGAAAAACATGGATATTTTTCTCCGACAAGTGGAATGACAAGAGATGAGATAGTAAACGGACTTGGAAATTTTATGCTTCTTGATAATTCCAATAATAACAGCAAAGATAATTGTCGCTTTGAAGACGCCATAAAACATTATGAAAAAATGTTCGGTGGAAACGTAAAACACTGGCTGATTCAAGAGATTGAAGACGCATTTCAAGACGAATCTCTGATTCAGGAAGTAGAAGGACATAAGATTCCGACAGAGGAATTTTTTATTCAAAGAAGAAACAGTTTGATAGGCTACTTTAAATCCTTATTAAATGCAGAAAAGTATGATGAGGATAAAATTGAAATTATTCAATAAATGCTTTCGGTTGGCAAATTCCAAATAAATTGCAGGTTTTCGGTTGGCAAATTTGAAATAAAGTGTGGGTTTTCGATTGGCAAATTTGAAATGCTATGTTATAACTTCGAGGGATTCGGCAATGTAGCAAAACCGCAATTAGGTCTGTACCCCTCCGCGAGTTATTACAGACCTAGGAAGGAAAAACCGCAATTAGGTCTGTAACCCCCTGCGAGTTATTACAGACCTAGGGGGGGCAAAACTGCAATTAGGTCTGTAACCCCATGCGAGTTATTACAGACCTAGGGGGGCAAAACTGCAATTAGGTCTGTAAATGCCAGATTGTGACCCGGTTGCGCCGCCTTTTGGTGGAAGAACTTGCTGTTGACAAATTCGAAATATTTGACTTTTTGCCGTCAAATAGGTATAATGACCCTAATAACGAAAAAGGGGAATAAATGATGAAGTATAGGACAACGTTGATTTTATCCATAGCGCTGGGAGCCGTGCTTTTTATCGCAGCGTTGGC
>JALEKC010000085.1 GCA_022769325.1 Eubacterium sp.
AAATGCCATTGAGATGGATGAAGTAAAGGGCGAAGTAATTATGGAAAATGTTTCCTTTGGCTATAATCCGGATAAAGTAATCCTGAAGCACATCAATCTTTATGCGCATGCCGGACAAAAAGTGGCATTTGTGGGGTCCACAGGTGCCGGAAAAACCACGATTACCAATCTTTTAAACCGGTTTTATGATATTCAGGAAGGAAAGATTACCATTGATGGCAGAGAGATTAAAGAGTATGCAAGAGACAGCTTGAGAAGCCATATTGCCATGGTTTTGCAGGATACTCATTTGTTTACGGGAACGGTGCGGGAAAATATCCGCTATGGGCGTCCCGATGCTACGGATGAAGAGGTGGAGCAGGCTGCAAAAACGGCAAGCGCTCAGTCCTTTATCATGCGTCTTGAAAATGGATACGATACGATGCTGGAGGGAGATGGCGTCAATTTGAGTCAGGGACAGCGCCAATTGTTAAATATTGCCCGGGCAGCAGTGTCCAAAGCTCCGATTCTTGTGCTGGATGAGGCGACAAGTTCCGTCGACACAAGAACAGAGATGCATATTGACCATGGAATGGAACGGTTGATGAAAAACCGAACCACATTTGTCATCGCCCATCGTTTATCCACGGTCCGTAACGCTGACTGCATCATGGTACTGGAACAGGGCGAAATTGTGGAACGCGGAACCCATGAACAACTGCTGGAACAAAAAGGAAGATATTATCAATTGTACACTGGTGCGGTGGAACTGGACTGATATGGGTGAAATTTTCACAATTTCTACTTGTAATTTATAAAAAAGTTGCTATGATAGAAAGTAGAGAAAAAAGATTAGGAGGCATATTATTATGTTCGGTTTTGGTCAATTAATTGACATTTTGAAAAAACATCCAAGAAAAATTGTTTTTACTGAAGGGAGTGATCCTCGAATCCTTGAAGCGTCCTCTCGTCTTTTGGCAAGTACGTTTTTGGCTCCTGTGCTCATCGGAAACAAAGATGAGATTGCAAAGGTGGCAGAAGAGAGCGGCTTTAATATTCGTGGAGCAGAAATCATCGATCCTTTAGACTATGATCAAATTGATGAGATGGTGGATTTACTCTGCGAGATTCGTAAAAATAAAGGAATGACACCAGAGCAGGCCCGGGGTATTTTGTCACAGGCAAATTACTTTGGAACCATGCTTGTGAAGATGGGAAAAGCCGATGCTTTGCTTGGTGGAGCTACGTATTCTACAGCAGATACCGTTCGCCCGGCTTTACAGATTATAAAGACGAAGCCGCAAAATTCCATCGTTTCTTCCTGCTTTATTTTGGTTCGTCCATCTGCAACTGGTGAAAATGAAGTGCTTGCTATGGCAGATTGTGCCATCAATATTAAGCCAACGGAAGATGAATTGGTTGAAATTGCACTGGAGGCATCGGAGTGTGCGAAAATATTCGGAATTGATCCGAAAGTAGCATTTTTAAGTTATTCTACGCTTGGTTCCGGAAAAGGCGAAGACGTGGATAAGATGAGAAATGCGGCTGAGAAGACAAAGAAAGCAGCACCAAACCTTCCAATCGAGGGAGAAATCCAGTTTGATGCAGCAGTTGCTCCTCGTGTAGCACGTACCAAATGCCCGAATTCAGAAGTGGCAGGACATGCGAATACCTTTGTTTTCCCAGATATTAATGCGGGTAATATTGGATATAAAATTGCACAGCGTATGGGTAATTTTGATGCCTATGGTCCGATTTTGCTTGGACTGAATGCACCAATCAATGACCTTTCCCGTGGTTGTAATGCCAGTGAAGTATATTCCATGGCAATTATTACAGCGGCATTGGCATAAATCATAAAGTAATATAAAAAGATAATTCAAACGGCCGGAGCAGCTATTCAGGAGAAAATTGCTTCGGCTGTTGTTTTGAGGGAGGAAGGGAATGAGGAAAAAATTAAACCCGGATGAAAAATATATGAAAGATGCCATCCGGCAGGCAAAGAAGGCATATGATTTGGAAGAAACACCCATTGGCTGCGTCCTAGTGCATGAAGGAAAAGTGATTGCCAGAGGATATAACAAAAGAAATAAAAAAAAGAATACATTGGCCCATGCCGAAATGATTGTTATTGACAAAGCCAGCCGTGTTCTTGGGGATTGGCGATTGGAAGAATGTACGATGTATGTCACACTTGAACCCTGTCCCATGTGTGCCGGTGCTATTGTGCAGGCAAGAATTCCCAAAGTAGTTATTGGAAGTACCAATCCCAAGGCCGGGTGTGCGGGCTCTGTCATCAATTTACTGGATATGGCGGGGTTTAATCATCAGGTGGAAGTGGTGCAAGGGGTTCTGGAAGAAGAGTGCAGTCAATTGATGCGGGATTTTTTTAAAGAACTTCGATTAAAACGAAAGAATTCTACTTGAAGAAAGCGTTTGTTTATGCTATAATACTTTGGTACATTTTTAGAAAAGGAGATTTTCACAATGAATACTAAGTTAAAGGGCGTTTTACAGCTCCTTGTTGTTTTTCTTGTAACTGCCGCTGTGTGTGTGGTGGCATATACGGGAATTGGAGGAGCAAAGCGGGGAAGTGCAAAGAACATCCGCTTGGGACTTGACTTGGCAGGTGGTGTCAGCGTTACATATGAGGCGACAAAAGAGAACCCAACTGCCCAGGAAATGAAAGATACGGTCTATAAGATGCAGATGCGTGTACAAAATGAAAGTACAGAAGCATCGGTTTATCAGGAGGGAGACAATCGTGTTACAGTAGATGTACCGGATGTTGACGATCCACAGGCAGTATTGGACAAGCTTGGTAAAGCGGGAGCACTTGAATTTGTTCTTTATAGCAATGTAACAGTTGGAGAAGACGGAAAGACAGCAACCTATGATAAGAAAGATGTCATCATTGATGGTTCCATGTTGAAGAATGCAGAAGCAGCTACGCAGCAGGACCAGTCAACCGGACAGACAGAAAATGTTGTAAAGCTTTCTTTTGATGGCAAAGGAACAAAGAAATTTAAAAAAGTAACCACAGAGCATGTGGGAGAGCAATTTTCCATTATTTATGACGGTGAGATTGTATCTTCACCTGTGATTCGTGAAGCTATAGATGGAGGAGAAGCAGTTATCTCCGGAAGTTTTGACGAGTTCTCTGAGGCAGAAGATATGGCATCGACTCTTCGTATCGGTGCACTTCCATTGGAATTGAAAAATATTCGTTCCAATATTGTAGGTGCAAAACTTGGAGGAAATGCATTGAAAACCAGTTTGATTGCGGGAGCAATCGGTCTTGCTCTGGTTATTATCTTTATGATTGTTATGTACTGGATCTCTGGTGTGGCATCCTCTCTTGCTTTGATTTTTTATGTGGCAGCATCAATTTTGGCCATCAATGCCTTAGATGTCACCTTGACATTGCCGGGTATTGCCGGAGTTATTCTTGCCATTGGTATGGCGGTGGATGCAAACTGTATTATTTTCACCCGTATCCGAGAAGAATTAGCTACCGGAAAGACGGTACGCTCCTCGATCAAGATTGGATTTGAAAAAGCTTTGTCAGCCATTATTGACGGTAATGTTACTACATTGATAGCTGCATTGGTATTGTATATCAAGGGTTCTGGTACGGTTATGGGATTTGCCCAGACCTTGGCAATTGGTATTGTTCTTTCGATGTTTACAGCTATTTTTGTTACAAGATGGATTTTGTATGCTCTTGTGGCAATTGGTTTTGATGATGTTAAATTTTATGGAGTACAGAAGAAGAGAAAATCAATTAATTTTGTTGGAAACATTAAGAAATACGTTATTATTTCAGGATGTCTTCTTCTTTTGTGCATTGGCGGTTTGGTGATGAATCAGGTGAGAACAGGACAGATATTGAATTATAGTCTTGACTTCCTGGGTGGTTCTTCCACATCCATTACCTTTACGGATTATCAGGGAGAGGGATTTGACGCTTCCGGTAATGCTACCTCAGACTTCAAGAACGAGATAACGGAGCTGATAAAAACGACTGCTGGTGTAAAGGAAGCAGAACTTTCAGATGTGTCCGGAGAAAAGACATTGATTGTTCGTACCCCTGCATATACCGAAGAGCAGCAGAAAAATGTGATTAATACGGTAGAGCAAACATACGGTGTTAGCAATAAGGACATCGAAGTTGAGACCATTTCTGCATCAGTAAGTGAAGAAATGCGTAAGGATGCTATCGTGGCAGTATTGATTGCGGCAGTAGGTATGCTGATTTACATCTGGATTCGATTTAAGAATCTGGCATTTGGTGCAAGTTCTGTTATTGCACTTCTCCATGATGTCATGGTAGTTCTTATGGTTTACGCCGTGGGAAGTGCAGCTATTACAGTAGGAAGTACATTTATCGCATGTATGCTGACGATTGTAGGATATTCCATCAATGCAACCATCGTTGTATTTGACCGTGTTCGTGAGAATCGTAAAAAACTGGGTAATGCAGACTTAGCAGAAGTTGTAAATGCAAGTATTACAGAGACATTGAGCCGAAGCTTCAATACTTCTATTACTACTTTGATTATGGTACTATGTCTGGCAATCCTTGGTGTGGATTCCATTCGCCAGTTTGCAATTCCTATGATGGCAGGTATCATTTCCGGATGTTATTCTTCGATATGCCTTGCAGGTACCGTATGGTATTTTATGAATCGCAGTGCACAAAAAAGAGCAAAAGCGAAAAAAACAGCAAAGAAGAGCAAATAATTCATTTCCATCTTTGTGTAGAATAAATTAAAAAAAGATGCACATACTATATAAAAACAGTATGTGCATCTTTTTGTGTATACGATGAGCCGAGCGCAGATTCGTGCTTGCACAAATATTGGAGGAATTATGGAAAAAAGAATTGGAAAGCGAAGTGTGCAATTTGAGGTGCCACCATGTATCATCGGTGCAGCTTCGGTGGCAGGAGAAAAAGAAGGCGCCGGAAAATTTGGAAAATATTTTGATATTGTAGAGGAAGACCCTTTGTTTGGCGGGAAAACCTGGGAAGAGGCAGAAAGCAAAATGCAGCACATGGCGGCGGATATTGCAATTCGAAATGCGGGGTTAGAACCGGAAGATATCCGATATATTGTGGCAGGAGATTTGCTGGGACAATTAATTGCCACTTCTTTTGGTATCATGAATTTTAATATTCCCATGTTTGGCGTTTATGGAGCTTGTTCTACAATGGGAGAATCCATGGCTATCGGCTCTATGCTGGTGGATGGGGGATTTGCGGAATATGTAGTGGCATTGACATCCAGTCACTTTGCCAGTGCTGAAAAGCAATTTCGTTTTCCGCTGGCATATGGAAATCAAAGGCCTTATTCTGCCACCTGGACCGTTACCGGAAGCGGTGCGGTGGTATTGGGAAGAGGAGATGGAAATTGGAAACGGAAAGAAGTGGACTATGTAAGTGTCCGCGGGATTACCACAGGTGTCATTACTGACTATGGAATCAAAGACAGTATGAATATGGGCGCCTGTATGGCACCAGCAGCTTGCGATTGCATTTTAAATAATTTTAAGGACTTTGGAATCCAACCGGATTATTATGACAAAATCATTACAGGAGATCTTGGTTCTATCGGGCAACGTATATTAAAGGACATGCTTTTGGGATACGGATTCGACATCAGCAGTCAGCACATGGATTGCGGTACGGAAATATATTACAATGAAGAACAGGATACCAATGCCGGAGGAAGTGGATGTGGTTGCAGTGCCATAACACTTACCGGATATATTTTGAAAAAAATGCGAAAACATCATTGGAGACGGGTATTATTTGTGCCCACCGGGGCATTGCTTTCCACAGTTAGTTTTAATGAAGGAAATTCAGTTCCGGGAATTGCTCACGGCGTGATGCTGGAATGTTTATGATGCCGGAGTGCATATAAAGAAGGGAGAAGTTTACATGGATTATTTGATATCTTTTTTGATCGGAGGAGCAATTTGCGCATTGGTTCAGTTGGTTATGGACAATACCAAATTGCTTCCGGGAAGAATTATGGTTATTTTAGTCTGTCTGGGAGCTGTTTTGAGTGCCCTGCATTTGTATGAACCATTTGCCAATTGGGCCAAAGCGGGTGCTACCGTTCCTTTGATTGGTTTTGGTCACCTTTTGTTCGAAGGCGTGAAAGAGGCAGTGGATAAAAGGGGATTTATCGGCATTTTTTACGGTGGTATGGAACGAGCGGCAGTAGGAATATCCGGAGCTTTGGTCATTAGTTTTTTGGCCTCTCTTGTCTTTAAACCTAAAATGAAAGGGTGAAAAATTAGTT